>JBOGIV010000257.1:0-9564 GCA_050747925.1 Vicinamibacterales bacterium | reverse complement strand
GGCTTGCAGGTACTGCGCGATCTGATCGGGCGTCGTGATCGCTGTGCCCGGCTCGTGCCCCACAACCTGTTTGAGCGCCGGGATCGCCGGGTCGTACTTCGCGCCGGGCCAGAGCTCCGGCTCCTGGGCAAACGCAACGGAGATGTACGATGCCACGGAGACGTACGTTGCCACAGAGACACAGAGACACAGAGCCATTCGAATCAGGCAGGTACCTACCCTGGCGACAGGCGTTTGGATCATGAAATGAATTCCTCTGTTTCTCTGTGACTCTGTGTCTCGGTGGCCAACGTACGTCATGTGCTTCTATTTTGGATTTGCGTCGAAGTAGTCCACCAGGCGTTGGGCGAAGCGGCCGATCTTATCCTCGGCCTCGCCGGCCTCCTCACCCGTCGCCAGGTGTTTCGCCCAAATGCCCGCTCGCCCAGGGAACTCCGCGGTCGCCGAATCGAGGATGTTCTGAAGCCGCCCACCTTGAGCCCAGAGCGTCGGGCCAACGGCCAGCAGCGTCGTCCAGACGATGACGAGCCGCGCAACCGAGAGAGGTTTCACGCCGCTTACTTTACTTGGATTCCAACGCTCTCTCACTCTCTGCCCGTCAAATGGGGACCATGAGCCGACTCCTGCAGGACGTCCGCCATTCGTGTTCCCGCCTCCTCCTCGATCGCGCCTTCGCGCTCATCGCCATCCTGACGCTCGGCCTCGGCATCGGCGCAAACACGGCCATGTTCACGTTGGTGAAGAGCGTCATGCTCCAACCCCTCCCCTACGGCGACCCCAATCGCCTGGTCGTGATCTGGAACACGACCGATCGCACGGAGATGACGCACATCTCATTGCAGGAAGTGGCCAGCTACCGAGGTGAATCAGCCAGCCTCTTCGACGTCGGCGCCTACACCGAAGCCGACGCCAACCTCACCGGCGGACAGGAACCTGAGCGAGTGCGAACCGCTTCCGTGACCACGAATATCTTCGCGCTGCTCCAAACCGCTGTCCTTCATGGTCGCGTGTTGGTCGAAGACGATGGCCGGGCGGCTGGGAGCGATGTCGTGGTGATCGGCCACGGCCTTTGGCAGCGACGGTTCGGAGGCACGACCTCGATCATCGGACAGTCGATCCAGATGAACGGTCGCGCTCGAACGGTGATTGGCGTGATGCCGCCGTCGTTTCACCTGCCATCGGACTTCCTGGTGGAGCCCCCGACCGAGGCGTGGATTCCGCTCGTCGTCGATCCGGCCAATCTCGGGCAGTGGGGCAACCGATCGTAGATCGGGTCGCGCGCCTTCGCAGCGAAGGCACCGCAACCATCGCGACGAGCGAATTTGCGGTCATCACCTCGCGTTGGGTCCGTGCCGGCTTCGTATCGGCGCAGCCTGATGGCAGCCTCGGTGCGCTCGAGCGCGTGGCGCTCCCGGTTCAGGAATTCATCCTCGGCAGCGTGAAGGGTCCAGTGTTCGTGCTTCTTGGCGCGGTTGGATTCGTGCTGCTGATCGCGTGCGCGCGCTGGGCGCTGAACGAGGGACGATTCTGCGACTGATCCTTGGCCAGGGCATGGTGATGGCAGGAGCGGGACTCGCGCTCGGGCTCGCTGGCGCCGTGTTCCTCACGCGCCTTCTCGCGAGCCTGGTTTACGGCGTCGGCACACTCGATCCACTCACGTTCACAGCGGTGCCTCTGTTGCTCGCGGTCGCCGCGATCGTGGCATGCCTCGCGCCCGCGCAACGGGCGGCATCCGTGGATCCGGTGGTGACGCTACGGCGTGGATGAAAGTTGAAAGTTGCGGAGTTGAAGAGTTGACAGTTGAAGTTGACAGTTGAAAGTTCAGTTGAAAAGTGCAGTTGAAAAGTTCAGTTCACAGTTTCAGTTGACTGTCTCAGATCGCAGGAACTGGGCCGTTCTCGCTCGGATCGGTGATCAAGTTTTGCTGCGCCAGTTCTCTCGCCGTGCGATTTGCCTCGCGAAATGCTCGGGCCTGGCTCTTGCGACAAAAGAGGCATGCCGTCCAAAGCCCGACAACGAACGCTCGATCTCCAAGCTCGCGCGCTGCGGTTCAGCGCCGGTGTGAACTCCGCGTGCCCGGAACGCTTCTCGCATCTGCCCAGCGAGACGGTATGGGGTCAGCTGGTCCGGGCGGCGGACTCGGTCTCGAACAACCTCATTGAGGCCGACGACGCGTCGAGCGATGCCGACTTCGTGCACAAGATGCGAGTGGTGCTGCGCGAAGCGAAAGAGTCGCGGCAGTGTCTCGTCAAATTGCGACTGAGCAGATTGAGCGCATTCGAAAAGGTCGCCGGTCTCGAGCGCGAAGCCGGCGAACTCTCAGCGATATTTGCGACGATCCTCATGAACGTGCTGAAACGGCTCGACCGAGAGCGCGCGCGGCACTAAACCGCCGAGGGGGGCGTGGAGGACGTTGAACAGTCAACCGGGACCTTGAACTGAACGTTCAACTGAAACGGAACTTTCAACTGAAACTTTCAACCATCAACTCTTCAACTCTTCTACTTTCACGCTCGTGTTATGTTTCCCCGGCATGTCCAAGCCGTCCAAGGCCAAGGCAAAGGCCAAAGGGAATCGCCGCCCGAATGCCGCCGAAAAGCCACAGACCGACGCCGAACAGAAAGTGGAAATCAGCCGGCTCCAGACGGAACTGTGCAAGCTCCAGGACTGGGTCGTTCACAAGAAGCTCCGCGTCGTCATCATCTTCGAAGGCCGTGACGGGGCGGGTAAGGGCGGCATGATCAGGACGATTACCGAACGCGTGAGCCCCCGCGTGTTTCGCGTCGTGGCGCTGCCGGCTCCGACCGAGCGCGAGCGCACTCAGGTGTACGTCCAGCGCTACCTGCCGCATCTGCCGGCCGAAGGCGAGGTCGTCATCTTCGATCGCAGTTGGTACAACCGTGCCGGCGTCGAGTACGTGATGGGCTTCTGCACCGAGGAGCAGCACAGCCGCTTTCTCAAGCTGACCCCGCAAATCGAAAAGCAGCTCGTCGATGATGGGATCATCCTGATCAAGTATTGGCTCGAGGTGAGTCCCGAAGAGCAGCAGCGCCGATTTGCCGCTCGCCTGACCGACAAACGCCGGCAATGGAAGCTCAGCGCGCTCGACCTGCCGTCTCGGGCGAAATGGTACGAGTATTCACTCGCTCGCGACATCATGCTCGAAGCCACCGATCTGAAGCGAACGCCATGGTACATCATCCTATCGGATGACAAGGTGCTCGCGCGCATCCGCTGCATCCGCCACTTGCTGAGCATGATTCCTTACAAGCCGGTGCGGCGACCCAAGCTCACGATGCCGCGGCGCTCGCGAAAGGCCGCGTACGACGATCGAGCGGCGCTGAAGGGCAGGCGCTTCGTTCCGGAGACGTGGTAGGGTAGCGGCTCGGGAGTCAGGAGTCCGCCCCCGACGCCCGAGACTTTACTATTTGACCTGCGACGTCCGGTCGCGCCGCCCGGGCCGTTGACGAGGCCTGCCCGTGTTCCGAGTATCTGTTTTGCTTGCGTTGAGTACGCTCCCGACGGCGTGCTCGTCGTACCAACCGCTGCCATCGTCACCAACGCCGGTGGCGACGCCACCGGCTTCTACACCCACGCCGACGCCGACCCCGACTCCGTCTCCAGGCGAATCGCCGACGGTTACCATCACGCCCACCGGGCTCTCGCCCCTCGAGATCACGATCCCCGTCGGGCGGCGCGTGATGTTCGTGAACAACGACACGCGCAATCACGATTTGGTCGGCCGCATCGACCCGGCGCATCCCAATTGCCCGGAGATCGTCATCGCCGGATTCCTCACGCCAGGACAGCGCCGCGAGACGGGCGTGTTTACGTCGGCGCGCACGTGTGACTACCACGACCACACGGCCCTCGGCGTTCCGGCGTTCTCAGGACGAATCGTCATCCGATGATTCGACTCGTGCGACACTCGCTCTCTGTTCTTTCCATCAACGTACGTTGGTCACAGAGACACCGAGACACAGAGCAGACCCATTTTCTCTGTGTCTCTGTGACTCGGTGGCTACTTCCGCACCGCTTGTATTTTGCGTACGAGTGTGGCGTTCGCGTCGCGCTCGGGATGGCGCTAGTGGTTTGGGCAAGCGCGGCGTTGGCTCAGGAGGCGGGAGTTGAAGCCTCGACCCACGACCACAGCCAATCGGCGCCACAGACCTGGACGTGGGACGTCGATGCCACTGCCTTTTTCGGCTACAACTACCAATACCGCAAGTTCCGCGACTTCGACGAGTGGGAATCGCAAAACTGGTTGATGGGAACCGGCAGCCGGACGTTGGGGCGGTCCCGGCTGCAGCTGAGCACGATGCTGTCCCTCGAGGCGCTCACGCTGACCGATCTGGGATCGCCGCAGGTGTTTCAAACGGGAGAGACCTTCAAAGGCGCGCCGCTGATCGACTATCAACACCCGCATGATCTCGTCATGCATCTCGGCGGATCGGTGGCAACCTCGATCGGCGCCACGGTCGTCCATACCGGCGCCTACCTCGTCGGTGAGGCGCCTCTCGGTCCTGGGGCGTTCATGCACCGCCCTTCCAGCTCAGAGAATCCGCAGTCGCCGTTGTCACACCACTACCTCGACTCGACGCACATCACGCCCGGCGTGGTGCGGGCGGCGATCGAGCGCAGCGGATTTCGGTTGGACGCGGGCGTCTTTCGAGGGCGTGAACCGGACGACAACCGCACCGACTTCGACCTCGGCGCGTTGGACTCGTTCGCGGCGCAGCTGTCGTGGGCACGCGGTCCATGGTCGGCGCAGGCGTCGAATGGGTGGCTGACTCGGCCCGAGATCGTCACCCCATACGATGCGACGCAGACGACGGCGTCGATCGCCTATTTCGCGGGCAACGAGAATCGATCCGCTGCGTGGCTGGCCGCCTTCGGACAGAAGCGCGAGTTCCATGGGACCTTCGAAGGGTATCTGCTCGAGGGGACACTACGTCGAGCGCGACACATCTTCTACTCACGTGCGGAATGGGTGATCAAGGACATCCTCGACGCCGGCTACCACCCGATTGGGATCAAGCACACGCATCGCCAGTCACCAATTGGCGCGCTGACAGTTGGCTATGTCCGCGACCTGACGACCGGCCGCTTCGGCGCGTTCGGTGTCGGTGGTGATGTCACCGGCTATGTGGCCGCGGACAATCTCCAGGACTCGTACGGATCGCCGTGGTCGTTTCATCTGTTCGTCCGTTATCGCGCGCGACCCAGCGCGTCACCTGCGCACGTGCACTAAAAGCTCATCAGCGAAACACGGCGCCCTCATTTTTCAACGTTCCGTCGCGATTTCAGATCACACACGTCAGCCGGGTAGAAGCGGCGCCTCGACGCCGATCTGTGAAGACCTGATCTGACGAGATCTCGTCATTCTCGTGCGCCTGTCCGACCACTACCGTTATGCTCCGGTCGGCTCACTCGGCTGCCGTTGACCGCGGATGGCTGCAGCTGTGGCACGTCTGGCGCAGGCAGCGCCCGAGCCTGGTCGTGGGAACAAGGAGGTCGAGATGGCGGCAGCGCTACAACGGTTCACTCGGGTCAGGATTGCCACGGCGGTTTTCGCGGCTGCCGTGGGCGCGATGGTTGGTACGCTTCGCCAGGAGCTGCGACGCCGGTGGCTTGTGGCGATGTCCTCAGCGAGCCGGGTCAGTACGTGCTGCCCCAGAACCTCTCCTGTGGCGGCCAGGGCATAAAAATTACGGCCAGCCGCGTGCACCTCAACATGTCCGGCTATGCCCTGGGTCCCGGGATCGGACCGGCCATCCTCATCCAGTCCGCCCTCGGCTGCGGAGAAGAAGGTCCCACCGACGTGCACATCAACAACGGCACGATCACGGGATACAACAATGCCGCGATTTCCCTGTGCAACGCGGACAGCAACCACATCAACGCTATGGTCCTGACCGACCGTGTCACGGGCGTACAGCTGAACCAGGGTTCCGACGACAACGACATCAACGGCAATTACGTGTCCGGCAACAAGTACGGGCTGCTCATCCTCAATGGCTCGAATCGCAACCGATTCAACACGAACGTGTGCAACTCGAATGTGGACCCGTTCAACGTGAACGGGCATTCCGGCTGCGTGTTCGTGACTGGGGCCGAGATCGCATCGTCGAACAACGTCATCTCGTCGAACGAGATGACCGGCAACGGCCTGTTCGGTGTGGAAATCGGACGTGGAATCGGTAACACGATTAGAGGCAACACCATCACCGAGACGCTCCGCTCGAACATCGGGACGGGCGTTCGACTGGTCACCTTGGCCCAGAACAATATCGTGCGGTCCAACACGACCACCAATAACCGCTTGGGAATCACGCTCCAGGATGGTTCCGGGAACCTCGTCCAGAGCAACACGGCGCAGTTCAACACGAATTTCGACCTCAAGGAGACGACTCCCGCCTCCGGCCAGACGCCGTGCACCGTCAACACGTGGAAGAGCAACACATTCGATACCGCAAACGAGCCGTGCATCAAGTAAGGCAGGAGTCTCGCGGGCAACACGCCTGCGGGCGAGGCGGGCAGAACGCGCCACGGACATCGGTCGCGCCCCGGCGCGATGACCCACGTTCATTAGGCGACCCTAACCAGCCTCCGCCAAAGGCTACCGCGCAAAGTGCTATCCTCCGCAGCAGGAGGTGACCGCCATGACCTCTCTGCTACCCGCCTTCCTTGCCGCGACGCTGGCAATCGGGCAGGCTTCGTCGGTTCCCCTCAAGCCCGATTTCACCGGTACCTGGGCGCTCGATCGGGGCCGGAGCGCATCCACGAATCCAGGAGAAAGGCTCGACATCAAGCAGACTGACAACGAGATCGTCGTTGAAATGACCCGCGACGGAAAGCCATCTACGAGAACCTATCCGATCGATCCGTCGGCACGCCCCAGTACCGGTGTCAGCGCGGACGGCAGTTCACGTGCCTACTGGGTCGGCGCAAAGCTGGTGACTGAGGGCTTGGGCACGGTTCAAGGTCAGACCGTCTCGACTCGAGAAACGCTCGCACTCAACCCGGCTGGCACCGAGATGACCGTCGAGAGACTCGTCGTTGTACAACACGGTTACTCGTTCCGTGGAGCGCGGAACTACGGAACCGCCAAAGACGTTTACACGCGCAGTCGGTAAGGTCGGAGAATCTGAGACACAGAGAAAACAAGATCAGCTTTCCCGCTGCCTTCGCCGATCACGGGCACTATCGGCGAAGAACGCCGCCCAAACATCGGTCGCCTTCGACAGCGCTCGGTGACGTTGATGGTGCGGCCAAGCCGAATGGCGAGTGGCGCGATGGAGCGTCAGTATGCAGCCCGAGCGGAGGCCGTGGACTGAGCGCGGGCTGAGGGTCCCGCGCGAGCAGCGACGAGAAGTGGCCGAGAGCGAGGGATGCGAGCGCCAGCTCGCTGAGGCTTGGACGCACTATCAAGGTCACAGAGCGCGATCGCGGCTGACGCTTACACTCCGTACTTGTCGGGATCCCAGACCAACCCGAGCTCGGTCGGCGGCGCCATGTAGCCGGCGAGCGCCGAAGATGCGACAACCGCCGGTGACGCGAGATAGCCCTCGCCACCGATGCCCATGCGGTTCTGCCAGTTGCGGTTGAACGAGGTGATCGCGCGCTCACCTTTTTCGAGCGCGTCGGGGCCCTGGCCGAAGCAGGGGCCGCACCACGACGCACGAATCTGGCCGCCAACGCTTCGAAACACATCGGCGATCGACTCGCCACCGAGTCGAGGGTCGGGCCGCTCGATGAGCTGCGTCACGCCGCCCGACCCCGGGAACACCACGAACTCCTTTCGCGCCTTCGTCAACCCCTGCGCGCGACCGGCGACGAGCACGAGCGCCGCGGAAAGCAGATCGTCGTAGCTGCCGTTGGTGCATGAACCGATCATCGCTTTGTCAAAACCGATGCGTTCGCGCGCGACCTCTTCGGCCGGAAACGCGTTGCCGGGACTGAACGGCTTGGCGATCATCGGCGCGACGTCGCCGAGCGCGAAGTCTTCGTCGATCTCGAAGTAGGCGTCAGCGCCGCACGAGATTCCGGGGTACGGGAGATCGGTCATCCCCTTCGCGCGATACCACGCCTCGGTGATCTCATCCTGCGCGAAGACGCCGTTCATCGCTTCGGCTTCGGCCATCATGTTGGCGATGGTGTTGCGAAACGCCAGCGGCAGCTGGCGATCGCGATCGACCAACTCCACCGACATGCCCTGCGACTGTTTCGCGCCCCAGTGGCGCAGGAGCTCCAACACGATGTCCTTGCCCGTGACCCACGGACTGAGCGCGCCTGTGAACGTCACGCGCCGCTCCTTCGCCATCGTGAAGTAGATGTATCCCGTCGACCACCCAAACCCGAGCGTCGTCGATCCCACGCCCATGCCCACCGCGCCGTACGCGCCGTAGGCTCGACTGTGAGAGTCAGCCCCAGGGATAAACTGTCCCGGCACAACGAGTCCCTGCTCCGGGAAGTAGAAGTGGAAGATGCCGTCGCCTGGGTTGGCGTAGTACGGCTTCTCGATGTGATGGAACGCCGCAAACTGCCGCCCGATGCTGGTCTGTTTGTCGTCGTCTTTTTTGCCGGTGAAGACGAAGTGATCGTTGGCGACGGCGGCCTGCCGCGGGAAGATCGAATGGCCTTCCGTGATCTGATTGAACGTGTGAATCGCGAACGGCGCCGTGCCATCCGAAGCGGGCAGCAGATCGGCATAGACCCGCAGCGTCGCTCCTGGTGCGACCTCGGCATCCTTGTCCACGCGGTGCGCCCAGACGATTTGCGCCGTCGTGGACATGGTCCTCGAGCGCGGCTCGTCGGGAAAGACGACGCGCGGCGGACGCTCCACCGATGATCGGAACTCACGCCGGCCGACGGCAAAAATACCGCCGCTCTGACGAATCTCGTCCTCCTTCGGGCTGAGGGGAATCGGGATGTAGCTCTTTGCTTGCGTGACGTTCGTGATCTCCCGCGAGACCGGCTCGAACGTGAACCGATCGCCATCCCGCGCATCAGCCACAGCCTCGGGACTCTGTACGACGTGCAGTCCGAGATTGAATGCGTTGCGCCGGAAGATGTCGCCCATGTTGGCGCCACAGATGATCACCATCTCGAGGCCGACTTCTTCGGCGACCGCCTTCAACCCGGCCGGCGACATTTCGCGCGAGCTGCCGATGGCGAATCGATCGCCGGCGATCACAAAGGTCTGGCCGGCATGCACTCGCGCGCGGAAGCCAGGCATGAGATAGCGGAACGCGCCCGCCTTCCATCGCTCGTCGAGCGTCTCGAGGCTCTCGGACACACAATCGGACGCCGGTGTGATCTGATCCGTGTCGATGGCGTCGAGCTTTTTCCCAGGCTGCTTCGCATCCCAAAAAATCAACGCCTCGCCGCTAATCAGGTGGGGGGCCGTGGGGCCAGCGAGGTCAGACGCTTTAGGCCCGGGAAGTGTATCGAGAGTTACGCCGGGCTTCAGCACGGCGGGCCGCGAGATCTGCATCTGTCAGCGATTGTACTGTGTGCCTCGGTGGGCCTCGTCCGTGATTTCGTCTGGCAGCAGGACAGTCG
>JBOGIV010000256.1:0-6217 GCA_050747925.1 Vicinamibacterales bacterium | reverse complement strand
ATGTTCACCCGGCTCGAAAACCAGCCGGTCTCGGTCAACGTCGCGTCGTACGCCGGACATGGCGCGGTCCGCCGTCGGGTGATGGGCCAGGACTTCGCGCGGCACGCCACCTCTGACGAAGTTGAACGGATGAAGGCGCTCGGCATGCACGATCTCTGGACAAGCGGAGAAGCTGATTGCTGTCCTCGATCGCGCGCGTGCATCCGGCGTCCAGCTCACGGCCGACATTTATCCGTACACGTACTGGCAGTCGAACCTCGGTGTGCTCTATCCGAAACGGACCTTTGCCGACGAAAAAGAAACGGACTTCGTGCTCGCGCACGTGGCACTGGCCGGTGACATCATCTTCAATCACCTCCGCGCACATCCCGAGTACGTGGGCAAGACGCTCGCCGAGGTGGCCAGTGTGCGCGGCGCGAGCGCCGCCAGAACGCTCATGGCGCTCCTGGCTGAGCCCGGCGCCGAGGGTACCGGTATCGTGGCAAAAGGCATGGCTGACGCCGACGTCGAGCGCCTGTTCCAATGGCCATTCGCGAACGTCTGCAGCGACGGAACATCGACCGGCCTCCATCCTCGCGGCTTCGGCAGTTTCGCGAAGGTCCTCGGACCATACGTCCGCGATCGAAAGCTCTTCTCAGTCGAAGAGGCCGTGCGCAAGATGTCCAGTCTTTCGGCGGCCAACATCGGGCTGGCGAACCGCGGACGCGTCGTGCCGGGCTACTTCGCCGATCTCGTGCTGTTCGATCCCGCCGCAGTGGCCGACCGGGCTGACTTCGGCAAGGCGCAGTCGCTAGCCGTCGGCATTCGAACCGTCTGGGTGAACGGCCAGATTGTCTTCCAGGATGGCAAGACGATCGGCGTCTATTCAGGACGGCCCTTACGCCGCGGGATTCAAGGTTCCACGGTTCCAAAGTTGCAGGGTTCCAACGTTCGGGAACCCTGGAACTCCGGAACCTTGGAACCCTGGAACCTTAGTTGAGGGCCTGATCGAGATCGTCGATCAGATCCGCGGCGTCTTCGAGGCCGATCGAGATCCTGATCATCCCCTTCGACACGCCGGCCTCCTCGAGCTCCGCGTCTGACAGGCCGTACTGCGACGTGAGAATCGGCAGGCTGCAGATGCTCTCGACGCCCCCGAGGCTGGCCGCGCGTTTGATCACCTTCAACCGATCGAAGGTGCCGAACGCGCTGTCTTTACCGCCTTTGACGTCGATGGTGACAACACCGCCGAAGGCGCTCATCTGCCGCTTGGCGATCTCGTGATCGGGGTGAGACGGCAAGCCCGGGTAGTACACGCGGGCCACCCTCGGATGCCCTTCAAGGAATTGCGCCACCGTCAGCGCATTCGAACAGTGTTGCGCGACCCGTAAGGGCATCGTTTTCATGCCCCGGCCGACTGCGTAGGCCGGCATCGGATCCATGACGCCGCCGAGCAGGCGCCGCGCCTTTCCCAGCGGCTCCAGGAGACGACGCGGTCCCGACAGCACTCCCCCGGTGACGTCGCTATGGCCGTTGACGTACTTCGTGACGCTCTGCATCGAGATGTCGACACCCATCGACAGCACCGGCTGGTTGATCGGCGTCGCAAAGGTGTTGTCGATGACAGAGAGCACGCCGGCCTCGCGGCATGCCTGGGCGACGCTCCGAACATCCACGCACCGAAGTGTTGGGTTGATCGGCGATTCGAACCACACAATCCGGGTCTCCGGGCCGAAGATGCGTGTGGGTTGCGCGAGCTCCTCTAGTGAAAGGAATCGGCTGCGAATGCCAAACTTCGGAAGCAGGTCCTTGAGGATGTGGAAGGTGCCGCCGTAGATGGCCGCACCGCACACGACCTCGTCGCCGGCGTTGAGCACGCCGATGAGGGCTGTCGAGATAGCGGCCATGCCGGAACTGAACGCCAGCGACATCTCGGCGCCGTCTATCGCCGCGACCTTCTGCTCCAACGCGACCACGGTCGGATTCTCGTAGCGCGAGTACAGGTAGCCGTTCATCCCACCTTGTTGATAGCGCTCGACATCCGCCACCGAGTCGAAGATGAACGTCGTCGTCTCGTAGATCGGAACCGTCAGCGGCGCCGTCTCGCCGCTGGTGGTTCGCTCGCCCGCATGAACAAGTTCGGTCGCTGGCCTCATGGCTTCCTGCCTTTTGCGTCCCTCGTCTGCCGTCTGCCGCACTCGCGGACTAATCCTTCACCCCAACCTGGCTCATTCTCTCGCCAGATGCACCCAGTACGGGCTCGATGAACTGCCGATAGGCGTCTTCGTAGCCGCGCTCCATCGACTCGTCCAGTGTTTGGATGCGGTCGGACTGCTCGTCGTACGCACCGATCAGATCGAGCGCACGAACGGCGTTATGCGACGGCCGGATCACGTACACGCCGTGAAAGCGATGTTGCAGGTGACGGACACCATCGGCAAGCGCCGCCGCCTCCGCGGAGGCGATGTGCTCCCCGACGCGCCCAAAACCATCGTGTCGAGGTGGCCGAAGCTCGTGAGGGCCGGGAGGCTCTGGCGAGGCCGACACGACGATCACCTGTTCGGCCCCGGCGGCAGCGGCCTCCTCGAGCAGCCGGCCCAGGCACGCAGGACGATCGGTGATTCGATGCGTCTCACCTCGCCAGTAGGCATCTGGCGCAAATCGCAGCAGGCGCGGCTCGGAGAGCCCTGGAAGTCCGAGCGCTGCCGACAACGCGTCCACCGCGAATGGTTGAGTTCCCGCTGCCAAGTCGTAGCCCTCGGCCCGTCGCGCCGACACGCTTCCAGGAGGCGGGAAGAGCGCCCGCCGATAGGGCTCGCCAACGAGGCCGAACACCAGATCGCGGCGCGCGTCGAGGTCGTGGACAACGAGCAAGAGCTCCTTGAAGCCTGGCTGCCCAAGGTTGTCGCGCAACAGCTCCGCGTAGCGACGGCTCAGATCCTGTGGCTCTGGCGTTTTCAGCGCTGCGCCACCGCGTAACAGATGCCAGATACGGTCAATGGCATGCGCCGCCGCAACCTGCGCATCGACGGGTGCGCCCAATAGCGTCCAGGCCCAGTGTCCGCTCATGGTGCGGTGAAAGGGTCCGCGCCTCCACGCCAGCCACGCACCGAGTGCGAGGACGACCACCGCGGCGCCCGCGAGCAGCGTCACGAGTCGCGGGATCATGGTCGGCAGCGCCCCTGGCAGAAAGAGCGCCGCGAGGACATCGAGCAGCGCCTGAACCAGCTCGGCGCCAGTGTTGAGACCCAGCATACCGAGCGCGAGCGCAATGGGGTAGAACAGGAGTCCGATCACGACGATGAGTACTGGTGCGATCAGGACTGAGGCAATCGCGAGGGCGAGCTTGCGCAGCAGCCGAAACGGCCAGCGCCATTGATAGAGCATCCTGACCCGGCGGTCACGCCAGAACCCGGTTGGTTCCCAGAGCCTGGCCCCTCCGTCCACCGCGGAGAGTACGGCCGCCAGCGCGCCAATGCCTCGGCCACCGACGATGTCGATTTTGACGCCCGATTCGTCCAACGCGCGCAGCACGCCGGCGTGGTACGCGCCGTCTGCACCTGTTCCGGTGAACAGCAGCGCCGTGCGGCGCTCTGGTGAGTACGCTTCCCGGGGTTCTGTCACCGAAGCTGACCAGATTCTGCCATCCAGGCGCGTGTCAAAAGCCTGGTCGAGCGCTACTCGTCGTGGATAGTGACGAGCTTGGTGATTTCGAACGTTCGCTGGCCGTTCGGGGTGGCGACGACGATGCGATCGCCTTCTTCCCTGTTCAAGATCGCGCGGCCGATCGGCGACGAGGTCGAGATGAGACCCTTCTCCGCCTCCGCATCCTCCGGCATCACCAGCTGATAGACCAGCTCCTGTTTGCCCTCGAGCAGGGTCACGGTTGAGCCAAACCCGGCTTTGCCGTGAGGAATGCGATCCATGTTCATCAGGGCGATTTCATTCATCCGCCGCTTGATCATCGTGATCCGGGCCTGCACGTAGCTCTGCCGATCCTTGGCGGCCTGATACTCGGCGTTCTCGCGCAAATCGCCCAGCTCGCGCGCACGCTGAATCTCTTTCGGCAATTCCTTCTTCAACTCGCGCTCGAGGCTTGCGACCTCGTCTTCGAACCGCTTAAGGAGCTTTTCCTTCATCGTTCAAACTTCGGAGTGTAGCACAATTGATTTCGGCCCCTCCCCTGCCTCGATTACTCTTTGTCGCATCCGCTCTACTACTCTTTGTCGCATCCGCTCCATGCGTGTGATCGCCAGTCGTCAACACTCGATCGTCAAGACCTTTCGCGCGATCGCGCGTGGCAGCCAGTCACATCTGTTGCTCGACGGCTGGCATCTGCTCACGGACGCCGTGCGGGCGAACGTCATCGTGGAGACCATTGCCGTCGCCGGAGAGCCACGGGCAAGCGACGCGCGCGTGCTCGAGCGCGCCAGGACCTCTGGCGCCGATGTCATCGCCGTGTCTGCCAAAGTGATCGAGGCCCTCTCTCCAGTCCGATCGGCGAGCAGCGTCGTCGCGATCGCGCGTCGTCCCAACGTGCCGGCGTCGGCGCTGCTTTCTCCTTCGCCCGCGCTCGTCCTGGCGATCGCGGGCGTGCAGGATCCCGGTAACGTCGGCGCGGCGATTCGCTCCGCGGCCGGCGGCGGCGCGACCGGCGTGGCGTGCGATGGCGGCTCAGCCGATCCGTTCGGGTGGAAGGCGCTGCGCGCCTCGATGGGGAGCGCCTTTCACGTGCCCGTTCTTCGGGTGGCAGACATGAACGCATCCGTTGCGCGCTGGCGAGCGTCTGGACTCGCGATCCTGGCGGCGACGGCTCGTGGCGGCCGATCGATCTACGACGTCGATTGGCGGCGGCCGACGGCGATACTGATGGGAGGCGAAGGCGCGGGACTGCCTGCGTCGTTGGCCGATGCCGCCGACTCACGCGTCAGTATCCCAATGCGCCCGCCGGTTGAATCGCTGAACGTCGCTGTGGCGGCCGCTCTCATGGTGTTCGAAGCGCAACGGCAACGATGAGCCTCTTCGACGACGACCGTCCGGCGCCCGTCAATCCGCGATCGGTACCGCTGGCCGAGCGCATGCGGCCACGCACGCTCGACGACATCGTCGGTCAGGACGAGCTGATCGGTCCGGGACGACCGCTGCGCGAGATGATCGATCGTGATCAGCTGCAGTCGATCATCCTTTGGGGTCCGCCAGGGACCGGGAAGACGACGTTGGCGCGCGTCATTGCCGATCTCACTCGAGCTGAGTTCGTCGCGTTCAGCGCCGTCTTGTCGGGCATCAAGGAAGTGAAGGACGTCATGGCGGCTGCCGAAGTGAGGCGGCGCACGACCGGGCGGCGCACGATCGTCTTCGTGGACGAGATCCACCGCTTCAATAAAGCGCAGCAGGACGCGTTTCTCCCGCGGGTCGAACGCGGTGACATCGTCCTGATTGGCGCCACCACCGAGAACCCGTCCTTTGAAGTGATCGCGGCCCTCCTCTCTCGATCCAAGGTCTTCGTGCTGAAGCCGCTCGACGAGGCGGCGATCGTCACCATCCTTCGGCGTGCGATGACCGATCCCGATCGCGGCCTCGGTCGGGAACAGCCGGAGGCCGAGGACGAAGCGCTGGCGGGCATCGCACGATTTGCCAACGGCGACGCCCGTGCCGCGTTGAATCTGCTGCAGCTTGCCGTCGCATCGGCGCCACAAGCGGCAGGCCGGCCGCGGATCGACCGCGCGCTGCTTCAGAAGACGCTCCAGAATCGGGCGCTGCTCTACGACAAGACCGGCGAAGAGCACTACAACCTGATTTCGGCGCTGCACAAGTCCATGCGCAACAGTGACGCGGACGCGTCGGTGTATTGGCTGGCGCGAATGGTTGAGGCGGGTGAGGACCCCCTGTACATCGTCCGCCGGCTCGTCCGGTTCGCGTCAGAGGACATCGGCAACGCCGATCCTCAAGCGCTCGTGGTTGCGATGGCGGCACGGGACGCGGTCCACTTCATCGGGATGCCTGAAGGGAACACTGCGCTCGCGCAAGCCGCGATCTATCTGGCGACGGCGCCGAAGAGCAACGCGGTTTACACCGCATACAGTGACGCTGCCGCGAGCGCGAAGGAAGATGTCGCTTCTCCGGTGCCGCTCCACTTGAGGAACGCGCCCACCAAGCTGATGAAGGATCTCGACTACGGCAAGGGTTACCGATACGCGCACGACGAGCCCGATGCGGTCGCGAACATGGATTGCCTGCC
>JBOGIV010000255.1:0-11254 GCA_050747925.1 Vicinamibacterales bacterium | reverse complement strand
CTCCTGCGGCCTGCGCTTCGCGCATGAGCCGCGCGCGGGCCTGTGGATCCTGTGCGACTGCGGGCGGCAGGACCTTGAGCGCGACCTTGCGATGCAGCCGCTCATCATCGGCGAGGTAGACGACACCCATCCCGCCGGCGCCGATCGACCGGACGATGCGGTAGTGCGACACCGTGGTGCCGACCATGGGGTGGCCAGTTGACAGCAGGGCGCCGAACCAGTCGCACGGCCTCCGCGTCTCGGCGGCGACGAACGCGGTCAGGCTCTCAGGAGCCCGCGGAAGGCTGACGTGTTCAGCTCGTAACCCGGAAACACCTTTGCGGCGGTCGACAGGTCGGCGCCGAGGTGCCTGACCACCGTCTCGCTGAAGACATCTCGAAAGTCCGTTGTCACCGCCAGGTCACGGCCTTCGTAGCGCTGATCGGGCGCGAGGCCTGGCCAGTGGCCGTAGACGTGTCCCCCCTTCACGTTGCCGCCGATCACGAACATCGCGTTGCCGTGTCCATGATCGGTGCCGCGCGCGCCGTTTTCGGCGACAGCGCGGCCGAACTCGGACATCGTCAGAATCACCGTGTCGGCCATCCGATCGCCGAGGTCCTGCGCCAGCGCCGCGATGCCGCGCGAGAAGTCGTCGAGGCGCTGCGCGATCTGGCCCGTGGCCGATCCTTCGTTCGCGTGGTGATCCCACTGACCGCTCTCCGCAAATGCGATCTCGAGGCCGACGTCGGCCTTGGCGAGGCGCGCAATCTCCTGCAGCGCCTGGCCAAACGGCGAGCGAGGATAGACCGCGCTGTTGCCGGGTTTGTACTCGCCAGCTGTCTTCATCGACAGCGTGCGCATCGCGTCGAAGGCCTCCGTCGCCGTCCCGTTCAGCACCGAGTCGGCCGCCGACTGATAGGCCGACTCGAATGATGCGCGCGTGACTGGATCGCCGCGAACCTCGAATTCCGCTGTGCTTCCCATGGCCAATGCAGGCGCTTTGCCTTGCAGCGCCCTTGGCATCTGGCGCGTAAGCGCGACTGCGCGCAGTGGGTTGCCGCCGACCTCGGGGGACGAAGCCTGTCGCGCCGTAGCCTTGGCGAAGGCGGAAACCCGCTCGCTCGACGCGGTTAGGGACGCGGACAGATAGCGATTCAGCCAGCCATCTCGAGTGCTCTTCACCCCCGGCGTCGCCGACTCCATGTAGTCCTGCGCGTCGAAGTGCGATCGCGTCGCGTCGTGCGATCCACACGCGTGCACGATCGCCAGCTCGCCGCGATCCCAGAGCGGCTTGAACGGCGCCATGCGCGGATGGAGTCCGAAGAACCCCGTCAGGTCGATGGCGCCATTGGCTGTACCCGGCTTCGCGATCGCGATGCTAGGCCGCGTGCGGTAGTAGTCGGCCTCGCCAAATGGAATGACCATGTTGAGGCCGTCCACGGCGCCGCGCTGGAAAATCGCGATCAGCAGCTTCTGCCGAGACGAGGTCGCCGCCGCCGTGCGAGCCAGAAACGACGGGGCAAACCCCATCGTCACCATCGCCATCGCGCCGGATTTCAGAAAGACTCTGCGAGAAGTCATGCCAGTCCTCACTTCTTCTGAAACTCCGGCGAGCCGAGCGCGAGGGCGACTGTCTGTTCTACGGTGGTTGCCTTCTCGATCGTCTGCAACGTTCCGTTGGAGGCCAAACCGGCGAGTGCGTTGGTCAGCAGAGTCGTCCGTACTGAAACCACTGAGTCGGTCGAGTCAAACGGAACGCGCACGCCTCGCACCCGGTTCTCTGCGAGCGCGAGGGCGAAATTCATGCGGTTGACGAGCGCCCCGGAGGAGACCCAAGCGGACGCGGTGTCGTCATATCCGGTTGGCGGCTGGCAAAGATACAGCGGCATGCCCAGCTCGCGCAGCTCACGGACGACCGGCAGCGCGAGACCGACGTCGGCGCCGGTCGCGCGGAACGCGCTGACGACGAACTCGAGCGGCGTTTTGACTTTGGCGCGATAGGCCGCGGGAGCGAAGAATTCCGGCGACGTGATGATGACGCGCAGCGTCTCTCGGAGGTCGCCGTGAGTGGCGGAGAATTTCGCCGCCGCCCGGTTGACGAGGTCGGCGGGAGGCTCATCGCTCACGAATCGACGGGCGAGCTTCTCGGCAATGAAGTGCGCGGCAGCGGGTTGTGCGACCAGGATGTCCAGCACCTGCCGGCCATCGTCGATGCCGCCGCCCGCTTTGATCGTGTGACCAAGAACCGTCTTTTCCCCCGCATCATGCAGCCGTGGATCGAACCGAAAGCTCATCTCGCGCGGCACACTCATCCCCCAGCCGGTAAACGCGCGCGCGACGTTGACAACGTCCTGCTGCGTGTAGCCACCATCGACACCCAACGTGTGCAATTCCATCAGCTCACGCGCGTAGTTCTCGTTGAGCCCCGTCGCTCGCCTGGCGAGCGGCCCCCGACCTGGTTGCCGAGCCTGTCCCGCCGTGGGGCGCACGCCGATGCGTTGTCGGCCCACCGGACCTGCCCTGAGCGAGTCGCTCGCGCGCTCATCGCTCGAGCGGCGAGTCGCCTCTCGACGTTGCTCGAGGCGACCCTGAGCTTGCCGAAGGGTCGAAGGGTCCACGTTCATCCAATTGTCGAGATAGAAGAGCATCGCCGGACTCTTCGCGACCTCCTCCAACATCGTGCGGAACTTGCCGAGCACGTGCGGGCGGATGGCTTCACGTTCGAACTCGCCGACCCAGACACGCGTTGGACCCTTGGCGGCGAAGACGTTGAAGTGATTGAACCAGAAGTCCACCAACACTTCTTCAAGCTGGCGATCGCTGTAGATGGCGCGCAGGATCTTGGCCTCGCTCAGGTCCGTGATGATCTGTTGATCGCGTCGCACGATCTCGTTCATCGGCCGGCGAGTCGTTGCAGGCGACCCTGATGGGTCGCCTCCACGATTCATTTGAGAAGGTGGTTCGCCTCTTGGATCCTGTGGTGGAGGCAACCCTTCCGCCTTCGCCGAGGCTTCGGCGGACCGCCGTAGCTTTAGCGGAGGCTGGTCAGGGTTGCCTTGATCGGGGGACCTCTCTTGAAGCAACCGCTGACGTTCACGGCGCGCCGGCTGATGAATGTCGCGCGCGATGGTCTCGGAGTCAAGACCCAGCGTCGAAAGACGCGCCAGGCGTTCGCTCATTCCCTGGTCGGCGATGCGCGACGGGTTGAGCTGACGCTCGATCCACGCCGCGAGCCCTTCGCTTTTGACGCGGGCCACCTCGCCGGGTCGAGGACCGAACGTCAGGCGGTTCAGGACGTGAAGGATGGCTTGGTCCGAAGCCGGAATCGTCGGCGCGGTGGCCGTCAACGGAGAACCGAGAGCCGCAAGCCAGAACGTGGCCGCAACCGTGAGAAAACGAGTCAACATACGGTAACCTCTCCCTGCATGTTCGACCCTGAATCGTGGTCGAACGTTTAATTCGGCCGCGACCGACAGCCGACGACCGACTCCCGACACGCGATCGATGTCTCTCCAAGTCATTCCCGCGACCGGTCCGATCCTCGAGCGCATCCTCGACGACACGTTTGTCATCTGGCACGACGGCCTGTCGCGTCAGAACTACAGCCGCTTCTGGGCCGCACAGCTCAAGACGCCATGGGGCGCGGCGCATCTGGATCGCGTGGCGCTCCTCGATGGACCGCACGTGGTTTCGAGCGCGAAGCGCTACGATCTCTCGCTTCGACTTGACGGACGCATTCGCCGCGTCCTTGGGATTGGCGCGGTCTTTACCTCACCGGCCTATCGCGGCCGTGGCGCCGCTCGCGAGCTCATCTCACGCCTGTTCGAGACGGCTGTCGCCGAAGGACAGGAATTCGCGATGCTCTTCTCGGAGATCGACCCGGCGTTTTACGAGCGGCTCGACTTCGTGCCGGTACCGCTCGTCGAGCAGCGACTCGAGGTGGATCAAAAGCGCGGCGGCGCGCCGGCCATGCTGGTAAGAAGCGGCGACGATCGCGATCTGGCGGCGATCGTCGACATGAGCGCGGCGCGCTCGAAGGGCGCCCGACTCGCCTTGGATCGCAGTGAAGAGTTCATCCGTTACGGGCTCACGAAGAAGCGCCTGCTCTCCGGCCTCGGGCCCCTCGGCCTGCGCGAAACCGAGTTCCTGGTTGTCGAAGAAGGCAGTCAGGCCGCCGCGTACCTCATCTGCACGTCGCACAACGGGCGATGGACGATCGACGAAGCGGGCGATCGGGATCCCTCAGGCGCTCGACTCGGCGCAGTCCTTCAGGTGATGCTCGCGCGTCTTCCCGGTGAGGCGCTGCCTGAGATCTGCGCGTGGTGGCCGCACTCGCTCGTGCCACCCCAGCTCCGGGTCACGGCAGCAGCACCCACCGGGTCGGTGCTGATGATTCGCCCTCTGCTCGATCGCACGCTGCCGCTGCCGCCGCTGGCGACGGAGGAAGTGGTGTACTGGCACGCGGATTACTTCTAGAATGAACTCGCGACAAACCTGAAGGTTTGTCGCCACGGGAACGGACCAGAAAACAGCTGCTGTGGCGACAGACCTTCCGCCTTCGCCGAGGCTCCGGCGGACCGCCGTAGCTTAGCGGAGGCTGGTTAGGTCTGTCGGAATTACGAAGAACACGAAGCGCATTAGTGGGATGCTGCGTCGCCATTGATTAAGAATGGTTCGGCGGGACACCTGAAGATTAGTCTTCTCAGTGTCTCTGTGTCTCTGTGGCCTGTACGTGATTACTGTCGCGTCGACAGTTTCACGTCGACAGATTTGTTCTCGCCGTCGTTCAGCGCGAACTTGACCGCGGCGTTCTTGATCGACGCCAGGTACTCCGGATCGCCGGCTTGTCCTTCTTCGAGTCCCTGTACCGCGACAATGAGGTAATGATCCGCGGCCGGCAGTGAGGCGATCCGATATCGACCCTCCTGATCGGGCCGCGCGGTCTTGACGAATCTGGACTGAAACGTCCACAGCTGCTCGTCCTCAGGGAAGACGACGACGGTGGCGTCGAGCACGGGCCGATTGCGCGCGTCGGCGACCATGCCAGACAGCGCGCTGACCTGTCTGGACAGCACGACAACCACGCCGCTTACGGCTTGACCTGGCGGAAACTCCGCCGGTGTGTCAGTGATATCGACGCCGTTGGCGCTCACCGACTTGAGCGTCCAGCCCTGAGGAGCGCCAACGCGGATGAGTCGTGCCTCAGTGAGATTGTTCAGCTCGAACGTCCAATCCTGATTGACGCGTGATCCACCGGGCCCGCCGCCAAGTTGCTGGTCGGGTGTGGCCACGCGCGCGACGATTTGCAGTTGCTGTGGTCGGAAGTCTGGAGCCTCGCCCGTGTCGGTGACCACCGAGCCAGTCACGCGAGCGCCTGGCGCCGTGACGATCGTGAGACCCTCGACATCCGCCGCGCCGACGCTCAGTGGCATGCGGGCGAATTGGCCGTCGCCGCGACCGGCAGTCCGCACTTGAAGTTCGTAGTTGCCCGGCGCGACGCTGGGCAATCGAAACGAGCCCGTCTGATCGATGCGTCCGCCTCCGCCCATTTGAAACATCGCGGCGCGGCCGGCCGTGCCGCCCGAAGCCAGGGTCACGACTCCGCCTGAGGCAGGCTGGCCTTCGGAGTTGAGCACGTGCCCGGAGACGGAGACGAGCTTGGTCGCGATCAATCCGAACGACACTTCAGTGCTCTCTTGCGACACCGCCAGGTTCACTCGTGCGGCCTCGGCCATGTTCGACGTGCCGGGATAGTACGTAGGGGCGTAGCCGGATCGCTCGCCGGAAGAGTCGGTGATCTCGCGGCCGCCCGCACGAAGCATCGCGCTCACGTAGTAGTCACCTGGTGGCAGACCGAAGAGTCGATACCGTCCCTGATCGTCCGTCGTATCGTTGACATTCGCCCCTGCAGCGGGCATCAACCGGCGCGTTCCCGCGACGAAGCCGTATCGCATCGCCATCACCGACGCGTTGGCGACCGGCTCGCCGAACTCGTCCACGATGCGCCCGCCGATGACGCCGCCGCGTGGAAGAGCGATGGTGAGTTTGTCGATGGCTTGATTGTCGGCGAGCTCGATCGGCGTGCCCGACTCCGACGGCCGCCGCTGGCCGTACTGCAGCGTCACGAATCCGCCCTTGCTGGCGGTCATCGTGTAGCGGCCGGCTGGAAGCTCCTTGATCTCGAATCGGCCGTCGGCGCCGGTCGCCGTCACGCGCGACTCGCGCGCGTCGAGCGACTGGATGCGAACCTGCGCGCGCCGAATCGGCGATCCGGTGTCGGCCGCGATCACCTGACCGCGCATCACCGACGTGCCAGGGGGAATGTCGGTTTGCGGCCGGCCCGCCTGCGCCCGCGGCGGCAGTCGCATACCCTGACCAGGCCCGACCGGCTGGCCACCCAATCCTCCTTGGGCCCACAGGGGAATTGCGGCAATGAATGCGAACAGCATCCCGATGCCGCAAAGGTGGGTGCTCGCCTTGAGGGTCATAACCACAGTCTACGGAGGCGCAAGCGCCGATGCTTACTTGGACACGGCGGAGCGCGCGGAGGTTGGGGCGAGGCGCGCTGTTCCTCGAAGAAGTTAGTGACGAGCATCAGGTCTGCAGGAACTCTTGAAAGAACTCGTCCACCGTCACGCGTCGCTTGGTCAGCCCATCGTCGAAAGCCGCTTGACAGAACACATCCACCGCACGGCGGTTCGGCTCGAGGCCGTGCGCGTGATAGGTCGTGCCCAGCAGCCGCGCGGCGCCTTCGACCTCCTCAATCAGCCACGGCGAGTTGTACGGGAACTGCCGTTGGAGCGCCTCGAATGACTTCTCGCTCTCGTTGAAGGCATCCACGAGGCGACGCCCCATCGATCCGTCCCGCGCCCAAGACGCGCGGCGGACGACGATCACGTGTTGTGGCGGGTAGCACCCGGTATCGGTGAAGTACTTTTGCTCCATCGCCTTGAAGCCGGGAAAGGCGCGGACGATCGGGCCGTCGACGGGATGGAGGCCACGCGGCGGCAGCGGCGCAAACAAGGCATCGATTTGCCTGGCCAGCAGTAGCGCGCTCAACGACTTGCCCTCGGGCGCCGGCCGGACGTTGTTCAGGAGTGGGTCGGGCAGCCGGACGGCCGCCGGACCATCGACCCCGCCCACGACCCACTCAATCTTCTTCGTGTCGTTACCCAGATAGCGCAGCAGGTGGCGGTACCAGACCGCTCCGCTCGCCGCCCAGTTGTAGATGCCGATGCGACGCGAGCCCAACGCGTTGGCGGCGATCGACGTGCCGCGTCGCGTGTAGAGATCGCGCACGGTGAAGTTCCGCAGCGGGAAGATCGGAATCGCCACGAGCGATCGGTCGCCGCGATCCAGACGCTGGACGTGCTGCGCCATCGACGTCTCGCCACCGTCGACATTCGGATCATCGGTCGCGCGGCGAAGCATGTCGTTGCGATCGCCACGCACCCAGGTCAATGCGAGATCAGCGGGCCGCACATCGCCGGCCGCAATGGGCAGAAAGCGCACATAGTTGGCGCAGGCCAGCGTCAACGCGGGGGCGCGGAACGTGCCCGTCGCTTCGGGCGCGACCAGCACGCCGCCGGCCACGGTGCCGGTGGCAGTCAAAAAGGCACGCCGGGAGATTCCATCCATATCAGCGCCTCCAGCCGGGTTTGGAACTGTGAACCCGCAGAACCTGTAGAACCTGCATCAGACGAGGTCACGCGCAATCTCGCGTGCGGCGTTCGCTCCCGATCCTCCGGTCAGCCCGGTTCCCGGGTGCGAGCCGGAGCCACACAGATACAACCCCCGAATGGGCGTGCGGTACTGACCGTATCCAAGGATCGGTCGCATCGTGAAGAACTGATCGAGCGACAGTTCACCTTGAAACACCTGCCCGCCCGTAAGCCCCCACCCTCGCTCGAGATCGAGGGGCGTCAGCACTTGTCGCTGGACGATCAAGTCTCGCAGGCCGGGCGCGTACTGCTCGAGCGTGTTGATGACCGCGTCGCCGAGGGCGTCGCGTTGGGCATCCCACGGCGCGCTTGCGCCCGCCGCGTCTTCGGTTCGATCCATCTGCCGTTTGCCGTCGGCCGCCCTTGTCCCACCGAAGCTCGACTCGAGTGCCCCTGGCGAAGGCGCATGTCGTCGTAATTCATAGGGCGCAAACTGCGCGTAGGCCGAGAGAACATGGGCCCCGTTGGGGGCGAGAGATGGGTCGATCAGCGAGGGAATCGTGAGCTCGATCCACGGGTGTGGCGAGAAGCGTCCGTACTTCGCGTGATCGAACGCACGCTCGAGGTAGTCGAGGTCTGGCGCCAGTCGCACTCTGCCCGCGAGCATCTCACGCGTCGCCCCGGTGAAAGTTGGCAGCGCCGACAGTGCGAGGTTGACTTTCGCGAGTGTGCCTCGTGACCGGTAGTGCTTCATGCGCCACAAGAACTCTGGCGGCAGGTGATCGGCGTCACATAAACAGAGGAACGTCCGCTTGGGATCGACTCCCGACACCACCGCGCGCGCCGTGATGCGCTCGCCGCTCGCGAGTGTGACCGCCGTCGCCCGATCGTTGGCGACCTCGACGTGTTTCGCAGCGTTACCGGTCAGAATCGTCACGTCGAAATGACCGGCTGCGCGTGTCAGCGCAGTGGCGAGCGCTACCGGCCCCCCGGCTACCGACCATCCGCCGGGCCACGCCACGGATCGATTTGAGGCCGCGAGCAACCATTGCAGGCCGCTTCCGGCGGACCACGGCCCGAGCATCGCGCCAAACACGCCGTCGGCCGCCAGCGTTGCGCGAAGAAGCTCTGTCTCCACGTGCTCGCTGACGAGATCCGCGACGGCCATGGGCCCCCACCTGAGGAGCTGCCACTTGTCGGCCTTTGGCAGCCCGCGGAAGGCTCTCAGCGTGTGCATCAACGACCACAGATCGCGCGCGCTGGGGTCGTCCACCGACGGCGGCGTCTGCATCAGCAGTGTGCCGACGACGTGGCTGATGCGCCGCAGGCTCTGTGAAAACGACGGCCACGCGTCGGCGTCCTTCTCGGACCACACGCGCAGGCCCGCAGCGGTCCGGGCGGCGTCGTGTGCGATCACGACCGCGCGGCCATCCATCGAGAGCGCGCAGACGTCGATTGCGGAATCGATGAATCGAAGGCCGTGCGTCCGAAGTTGCAGCTCATCGACCACGTCGCGGCGCACGGGCCCCGTCGAATGGGCCAGCGTGGGGACGCGGAAGCCCGGCGTCAGGTCGCTTTCGGCCGCGCAACCGCCGAGCGTGTCGCGCTGCTCGACGAGCGCGATCTTCAAGCCCCGCTTGGCCAGCAGGCCTGCGCAGGTGAGGCCGTTCACCCCGCCGCCGATGACGACGGCATCAAAAGAAGTCATTCGCGGCGTCCTCTTGGTTGCATCACGTGTCCTTCAGAATCCGTCGCGCTGCGTTTCTGCCGGGTGCGCCCATGATGCCGCCGCCGGGATGCGTCGCCGAGCCACAGAGATACAGGTGATCGATCGGCGTCGCGTATTCGGCCCAGCCCGGCACCGGACGAAGGAAGAAGAGTTGTTCCAGCGTCAGCTCGCCCTGAAAGATGTTGCCTTCCGTGAGGCCGAACGTGCGCTCGATGTCGAGTGGTGTAAGGACTTGTCGATGCAGGATGAGGTCTTTGATGTTGGGCGCGTGCTCAGCGATCGCGTTGATGACCGCATCGCCAAACGCCTCGCGCTGCGCATCCCAAGGCTGTCGTTGTTCACCCAGCCTTGTCCCGCCGGAGCTCGAGGAGCTTTCGACGAGCGAAGGCGGACGTCCAGCGAGCTCATAAGGCGCGTATTGGACGAAGCACGACATAACGTGCTTGCCCGGCGGCGCCACCGATGGATCGGTCAGCGACGGAATCACGATGTCGATGTACGGATGACTCGAGAACTGCCCGTACTTGGCTTCGTCGTAAGCCCGTTCCATGTACTCGATGCTGGGCGAGATCGAGATTGCGCCACGCAAATGGTGACCCGGTCCAGGCAGGCACGTGAAGTTCGGGAGGGCGTCGAGCGCGAGGTTCACCTTTCCTGACGAGCCGCGAAACTTGTATCGACCGACGGCCTGAACGAAATCCGGGGGGAGATCGCGCTCGTCCATGAACGTCAGGAACGTGAGCCGCGGATCCACGTTCGACACCACCACGTTGGCGAGGAGCTCGTCCCCATTGCCTAACGCGACGCCCGTGGCACGGCCGTTCTTGGAGAGAATACGGGCGACCGGACTCTCAGTGCGGATCTCGGCGCCGAATCCACGGGCGGCAGAAGCGATGGCGTTCGACACCGCGCCAGTGCCGCCGCGTGACAGACCCCAGGAGCGGAACGCGCCATCGATCTCTCCCATGTAGTGGTGCAGCAGGACGTACGCGGTTCCGGGCGATCGAACCCCCTGGAACGTGCCGATGATGCCCGACGCCGCCATCGTGGCCTTCAGCACGTCGGTCTCAAACCACTGATCGAGAAAATCCACGGCGCTCATCGTGAGCAGTTGCACCTGGTTCAGTCGATCGTGAAAGCGCATGCCCCGGAACCGCTTGCCGATGCCGAGCAGTTCGAGCAGTCCCCGCGGATCCAACGAGGTGGGATCGGGCGGCCGCATGCTGAGAATGGGCTTGGCAAACCGTCCCATCTCGATCATCGCCTTGCCATATTCGTCGTACGCCTCGGCGTCGAGTCGCGAGTGCCTCGCGATCTCGCGGCGCGTCTTGTCATGGTCGTTGACGCGCCACAGGTAGTCACCGCTGGGCATCGGCGTGAACGTGCCGTCGAGCGGCAGCAGTTCCATCCCGTGCCGAGGCAGATCGAGCTCGCGAATGATCTCCGGCCTGAGCAGTGAGACCACGTAGGAGCAGACGGAGAACTTGAAGCCCGGGAACACTTCTTCAGTCACCGCGGCGCCGCCGAGCACGTGACGGCGCTCGAGGACCACGACCTTGCGTCCCGCCCGAGCGAGATACGCCGCGCACGTCAGGCCGTTGTGGCCGCCCCCGATCACAATCGCGTCGTATTTCATTCGTTGGTCGCTGGTGGTTGGTCGCTGGTCGTTGGCCGGTGGTCGGTCGTCGTTAATGCCGGGCCTTCATTGTTTCACCAGAGCCTTCGCGTACGCGTCTCCGCCGTGCTCCGTGGTTATACTCCGACGATGCCTGTTGGCTCCGCTTTTCATGAACGCACGCTCGCGCTTTGCGAGAGCCTGAGCTATCGCGATTGGGCGGGCTACTACGCGGTGAGCCACTACGAGCCGCATCATGAGCACGAATAC
>JBOGIV010000254.1:0-20359 GCA_050747925.1 Vicinamibacterales bacterium | reverse complement strand
AGCCCGAACTATTCATGAGGCCCCAATAGTTCGCCCTTCGGGCTTCGACTCCGGCGCCCAGAACAGGCCTTCGCTCAGGGCTAGCCCTGAGCACGGCGCGCCAGCGCCGCGTCGAAGCCGGCGTCCCTTGATCAGCCGGCGCATTGTTCACTTGTGGCACTGCGCACGGTAGAGTCGAAGACGAGCGCGGTGGCGACAGGTGTGGGGAGTCGCTGTGACCGGCGACTTTCGTCGAACGCCGGTGCCTCAATCCTCACCGTGGCTCCGTTTCTCGTCTCCGCTCATCGAACCGGACGTGCGGATTTCCCGCATCCGGCTCTCCGACTGGGTTCACGCCGAGGCACACGCGCGAGGGCCGACGTGCAGCGGACGCAACCGTGTGACGCCGAGCGGGCCAAAGACCTGCTCGGCCGGGAAGGTCCGAGTCCCGCGCGTCGGGACCTGATGCCGTCGCCGCAGAAAGTGACGCGTGCAGGCGTAGACGTAGTTGTCGATGGCCCGATAGGCCATCAACCGGGTGCCGTAGCTGAAGTAGGCCGCCCAGCCTCGCAGCGTGCGATTGAGCCGAGCTATCACCTCCGGCCACGCCCCCTGATTACCGGGCCGAAGCACCGCACGGACGGCGGCCTTGACCCGCTGAACGCTCTTCTTCGACGGTTTCGCCGCCAGATACGCATGGCCGTCTTTCCGATAGCGGTCCCACCCAAAGGTGTAGCCCAAGAAGTCGAACGACTCACGCTGCACGTGTCGGAGACACGTCTTGGTCTCGTTGAGGGTCAGGCCCAGGTGCGTCATCGCCCACCGCGTCCACGCCAGCGCCTCGGCCGCGTGTCCGCGACTGAGGATGACGAAGTCATCGGCATAGTTGATCACACGTGCCTGGTAGTGCTCGCCCTTCCCTCGCTCACGCCATGCCCGGAGAAAACGCTGCATGTAGATGTTGGCGAGCAACGGACTGATCACTCCCCGAACGCAAAAGGTAACTTTCAGTTCGAGCGGGTGATCGTGGGATGGCGTGCGCGAGATGTGCTTGACCTGCGTCGTAAATAGTACTATGTTTGTGTCACATGGCCCGCGCGACGAAGGCGCACAAGGCCCGTCTATTAAACGCCGCCTATCGGCTGCTCGCTCGGCAGACCGAGGTTGCGGATGCGGCACGGCAACTCGAAGACGAGTTTGCGCTGTCGCGACGCCAGGCGTATCGCTACCTCGAGCAAGCTGCGGCATTGAGCGCCCCCGTTCGTGCTGTGGAACCCACGGTGGCCATCACTTTCAAGCTCCCGGTGGGCATCGTGCGCGCCCTCCGCGCGTACGCGCGGCGCAGTGGGCTTACACTCGGGCAAATCGTCACCCAGGCGCTGGCCGCATTTCTCGGCGCCTTCCGACGTGGCTGAGCGACATCCACGTCGCGGCACCCTGCAGGTTCAGCTTGACTACGCATTCGATCGGTTACGGGCCAACAAGCTGGCCCACGCGTACGAGATTCTCGTCCCGACCCGAGCGCGCCCGCTCGAAGCCGCTATAAAGGAGCGTCTGCATGCGGATGGCCGCGATTTACGCCCGGGTCTCCTCGGAGCAACAACGCGAGGCACACACGATTGCGAGCCAGACTGCGGCGCTGATCGAGTTGGCGAGGACGCTCGACGTCGAGGTGCCGAAGGCCTGGATCTTCGAAGACGACGGCTATAGCGGGGCCACGCTCGAACGACCGGGCCTGGAGCGGGTGCGCGACCTGGCAGCGGAAGGACAGATTCAGACCATCCTTGTCTACAGCCCGGATCGGTTGAGTCGCAAATATGCCTATCAGATTCTGCTGATCGAGGAGCTTGCCCGTCACGGCGTGGAGACCCGCTTTCTGAACGCGCCGCAGAGCGCAACAGCCGAAGATCAGTTGCTCGTGCAATTTCAAGGCATGATCGCCGAGTACGAGCGGGCTCAAATCCTCGAGCGCTCGCGGCGCGGCAAGCGTCACCGGGCGCGAGCGGGAGAAATCAGCGTGCTGAGCGGCGCCCCATACGGCTACCGCTACATCCGCAAGAGTGATGAAGCCCCTGCCTCGTATGCGCTGATCGACACCGAGGCGCGCGTGGTGCAGCAGGTCTACGACTGGTACACGGTGGCGGGTTGGAGCATCGGGGCGATCACGCGCGCGCTCAATGAGCAAGGCGTGCCCACGCGCAAGCCGGGAACCCGGTGGGAGCGCTCGACGGTGTGGGCGATGCTGCGCAACCCCGCCTATCGCGGCACCGCCTGCTTCGGCAAGACTCGCGTTGCCAGCCGCCAGCGGGTCACGCGAGCGCTGCGACTGCGCGGCGGAATCGCGAGTCGCGACAGCGCCAGCCACGAGCGGCCACGTGAGGAGTGGATCGAGATTCCGGTGTCCGCACTCGTTCCCGAGCCGACCTTTGCGCGCGCACAAGAATTGCTGCAGGAGAACAAAGTCCGATCGCGGCGTCGCACAATCGAGCCGAGCCTCGTGCAGGGCCTGGTGAGTTGCCGCCGGTGCGGCTACGCGCTCTCGCGCACGTCGACTCGGTCGAGTGTGCGCCTGATCCACTACTATCGCTGCCTCGGTTCGGATGGATGGCGCCACCTCGGCGGCCCCCGCTGTGACAACCGCCCCGTCCGACAGGATCTGTTGGATCAGATCGTCTGGACCGAGGTGATTCGGTTGCTTGAAGATCCCACATTGATTCAAGAGGAACTTGACCGCCGGCTCGCTGCGGCTCGTGCGGCTGACCCCACGAAGCAACGCGAACAGACATTGCAACGGGACCTGATCCGAGTGGGCAAGAGCATCGAACGCGTGCTCACCGCGTATCAGGAGGACCTCTTGTCGCTGGAGCAGCTGCGGGAGCGGATGCCGCCCCTGCGCCAGCGTGAACAAGCGCTGCGCGCCGAATTGCAATCGATGACTGAACAGACGCGAGAACGGGCGGCCTACATGCGCCTTGCAGAGACACTCTCGGCGTTTCTGACGCGCTTGCGTGCGGCCGCTGACACGCTCGACATCCTTGAGCGGCAACGCATTGTGCGCTTGGTCATCAAGGAGGTGCTCGTCGGCGACGACACGATCGTGATCCGCCACTGCATTCCCGTTCCACCCGGCCCACCGAATGCGGACAGTGCTCCGCCATCGGATCGGTTTGATGGAGGCGGAGAGCGAAGTTACCTTTTGCGTTCGGGGAGTGATGACGCCGCCCTGCGGCGTTCCCCGTCTGCTACGCTTCCCACCCGTCATGCGCCGTCGGCCCCGCTCATCCCGCTCCTCGATGGGCGTCTTCAGCCACATCTTGAGCAGATGCAGCACGTGTCGATCCACCACGCGGCGGGCGACACTCTGCAGCAGCTCGTGGTGCGGGATGGTGTCGAAGTATTTCGACAGGTCCGCGTCGACCACCTCCGTGTATCCGTCGCACAGCGCGTCGTGGACCACCCGGACGGCATCCTGCGCGCTCCGCTTCGGTCGGTATCCATACGCACTGTCGTCGAAGTCCGCTTCGAAGATCGGCTCCAGCACCAGCTTGACGGCCGTTTGCACCACTCGGTCCCGAATCGTCGGAATCCCAAGCGGGCGCTCGCCCCCGTCAGGCTTCGGAATCAGCACCCGACGCACCGGGTCGGGTCGATACGTCCGCTCCTGCAGCGCCCTCCTCAGTCCAGCCAACCACTCCTCCGCCCCCGCGGCCTCGATGGCCTCGAACGTCACCCCATCCACTCCCGGGGCGCCACGCGCGGCGCGCGAGACCCGGTAGGCATGGAGCAGGATGTCGGCCCGAACCACCTTGTCGTAGAGCAGATAGAAGCGGTACGCCGGCTCGTTCTTCGCCTTGACGTACAGCGTCCGCTGAAGCCGCCGAATCTCGTCCGGAGTCTGCAGGCTCACGCCAATCTCCCCATCCTTGGCTTCGTCGAACGCACCCAGAAGCGAGGCTCCTTCCCTCGTCCGGCGTTACCCGGCGTCAGCGGTACTATGAGCCTCTCCGATACCCATGCCGGCCAGCATCCCCTGATGCCGTTGCGCGTCGCGACCGCGCGCCGCACCTGGGCCTCCCACGTTGCACAGAGAACCGTTCTCACGTGCTGCTCCCCCTACCCCGGTGGACTCCGCCGCCTGCACGTGTCGGTTGCTTCGGCGGCGGATAACAGCCTTCCCCGTTATTCAGGCGGGTCGGCATCCACATCTTCACTTTCGAGGCCTGCTCAGGATTCACTCGTGTTGCGGCCCGTGAGATTGCTCATCTCCCCGAGGGAGACATTGTCCCTGCCGCTTCGGCTTGCGCCGGGCAGGTGGCTACCGAGTCGTACCGACAATTACTCGGGTGGGTCTTTCATCCACTGGTCCTCCGCGCCTTTGCGTGGCGCACTGAATAGTTCGGGCTAGCAATCTCCGGCGTAGCGAATGATCGATTCGAACGCCGACGGGACGATGCGGGCCGCGACCGTCGCTGCCGTCACGCCGCGAGGTGCGGCGACGAGCGCCCGGATGGCGCGATTGAATCGCCACTTCGCCCGGAACGCCCGGCGCCGGCGCGCCGTGAGCTCGAGATGCGCGCTCACAGCGGGGAGGCGACCGTCCAGTACTTCGAGGGCCACCTCGGCAGCTATCTCCGAGCCCGTCAACGCCAGCCGGAGGCCATCGCCGGTCATTGGATCGATAAAGCCGGCAGCATCGCCCGTCAGCAGCAAGCCGGGCGCACCCGCTACCTCGGCGTCGACCGCCATCGGCCCGAGCATCACCGGCGGCGCCAACGCGCGCGCGCGCGCAAAGCGTCGTCGCAGATCCTCGTCGGCTTGCAAGCGATCGTGAAGCAGCTGGTCTGGTCGCACCATTCGACTCGCGCCCGAGTGCTGCGGCACCACCAGACAGGCGTTCGTCAAACCACCGGGCAGCGGCGCGACGCCCAGGTAACCGTCCTCCCGCACATGCATCTCTCCCGACGTCGTGAGCTCGTCCACATCGGTGAAGTAGGCGCCAATGGCCCAGCGGCGCGGGCGACGCGGCTGCCGAGCCAGCGACCGGCCAAACGCGAGCGAGGATCGACGCCCATCAGCGGCGATGACGAGCCGTGCCTCCTGCGAGACCGTTCGGCCGTCGCGCGCCTGCAGCGTGACGCCACTCACGACTGCTGTTCCCCGGTCGACGCGTGCCGAGAGCCCACGAACGACCACGCCTTCATCCACTTGGACGCCAGCCCGACGCGCTTCTCCGACGAGCCACGCGTCGAGCACCTCGCGCGTAATCGCGCACCCACGCCGACCGGACCGGTATCGCCCACGAACTGACACGCGACCAGGCCCGGTCAGCAGCATGCCGTCGATCGGACGGCCCTGCGCGAGAAGTGAGGATGCATCAAGGTGACGCCAGAGGATCGCCACAGCGCCGGGGTTCAGCGTATCGCCGCAGAGCTTATGGCGGGGAAATGTCGATCGATCGAAGATGCGCACGCGCGCGCCACCGCGGGCCAGGAGAATGCCTGCAAAGGATCCTGCAGGACCGCCGCCGACGATCGTCACGTCATCCATCGTGTCGGCCAAGCACCAACGCGCTGTTCTTGGATCCAAACCCCAGGCAATTGCAGAGCGCCGCCTCCGCGTGCCCGCGCCGGCCGCAGTTGGGAATGAAGTCCAGATCGCAGGCGGGATCTGGATCGTGCAGGTTGATCGTCGGAGGCAGGAACCCTCGCGACAGCGCCAGCGCCGATGCCACCACGCCAGCCGCTCCGCTTGCCCCTTGGGGGTGACCAATCATCGACTTGGTTGACGATCCCGGCACTCGATCGGCGAGCGGGCCGAAAACGGCGCGGGTGCAGCGGGACTCAATCGCATCGTTCAACCGTGTCGACGTGCCGTGATAGTTGATGTAGCCGATTTCTTCGAGCGCGCGGCCCGAGCGCTCCATCGCCAACCGCATGCACTCGACGATGTGCTCGCCGTCAGGGTCCATTTGCACGCGATGGTAGGCATCGCACGTGGACGCATAGCCTTCGATGGTGGCGTAGATGCGCGCGCCGCGGTTGCGGGCGCGTTCCTCGAGCTCGAGCGCCAGCATCCACGCGCCCTCACCCAGCACGAAGCCATCCCGTCCACGATCGAACGGACGCGACGCTTCGTGCGGGCGGTCGTTGTAGCGCGTGGAGACCGCCCGCATCCGGGAGAACCCGAAGATCATCCCCGGCAGTACGCAGCCGTCGGTTCCGCCAGACAGGATCACATCGCACTCGCGCTGGCGAAGCAGCATCGAGGCGTAACCCAACGCGTCTGTCGAGCTCGTGCATCCCGTGGACAACACGTGACTCAATCCGTGCAAGCCAAGCGCGATCGAGATCTCGCTGGAGACCATACCGCAGATGCCGATGGCGATGGCATAGGGCGTAACATGGTCGCCACGCGAGACGAAAAAGTCCTGATACTGCCGTTCCCCGACGTCAATGCCGCCCCCGCCCGTTCCAATCACCACGCCGGCGTGGGTCTCGCCGAACGACAATCCTGCATCGCTCCACGCTTCGCGCGCGGCCACCACGCCAAACAACGCCGCGCGCGAGTAGCGGCGCGGATCGGCCCGCGAGTCGCGACCGTTGTGCTCGCCTGGCAATGAGGTGGCGGCGTGCACATCAATCGGGGGGACAGCCGCGGCGACGCGACAGGGATATGTGGAGGCGTCAAACTCCGTAATCGCCCGCGTCCCACTCTCGCCTCGGCTCACCGCGTCCCAAAAGAGCTCGCGGCCGGCGCCAAACGTCGACACCACGCCAATTCCAGTGATGGCTACACGAGGTGAAGACACGGGGGTGTCCCTATAATATTCGCCGTGCAAGCGGCCTTCGTGTGGCTGGGCGGCGCGCTCTTTGTCGCGTCGCTCGCCTCCTTTGCGTTCGTGTACGCCATCGTCTTGGGCCGCCCGACGCCGGTCAATGCGGTATCGACCGGGCTTGCCATCGGCGTCGACGTGGCGATGTTCAGCGTGTTTGCCCTCCATCACAGCGCCATGGCTCGGAGCGGCGCCAAGAAGTGGATCACCGACGTCATACCCCCGACGCTCGAGCGAAGCCTCTATGTCTGGATCTCCAGCGCCCTGTTTCTCGGCGTGACATGGATGTGGATTCCAGTGCCGGGCGTCGCCTGGGAACTCTCCGGAGCGTGGCAGTGGGTGGGGCGGGCCGCTCAACTGCTTGGCCTCTGGCTGACCGCTCGAGCCGCCGGCGCGCTTGACCCGCTGGAGCTCGCCGGGATTCGTCAGTTCTACGGACGCTGTCGGCCGGTCGAGTTCAAGGCGGCCGGACCGTTTGGGTTCGTCCGTCACCCGATCTACCTAGGCTGGATTCTCATCGTCTTCGGCTCTCCTCTTATGACGATGAGCCGGTTGGCGATGGCCGTGGTGAGCTCGACGTACTTGATCGTCGCCATTCCATTGGAGGAGCGCTCGTTAATCGAAGCGTTCGGTGACGGCTATCGCGAGTACACGCGCAGGGTGCGATGGCGACTCATTCCACTCCTCTGGTAACCACTTCGGCATGCGGCCGGCCCTTTGGCACTCCTGGCACCCTTGGCACTCCTCCCACCTTTGGCACTCCTGGCACCCTTGGCACTCCTCGCACCCTTGGCACGCTTGCCACCCTTGGCACCCTTGGCACCCTTGGCGCCCTTGGCACCTGGTTCTAGCCCCTCCAACCCTTCGTGGGCCGAGTGAACCGAGCCGGTAACGGTTTGGTTGGCGGCTGGGGCGGCTCTGCCGCCGTGACCGCCTCCGTCGCGGCGTTGGGCGCGGCAGCAATCGCATCGTCCAGCTCATCCACGTCTTTCGGCAAGCCTTCGATTTGATCGACGAACTGGAGCGAATGAAGCGAGGGAATCTCGAACTTCTTCCCGCAGGTTTTGCAGGTGACCTCGTCGTCCAGCCGCAAGAGGTGATCGCGCAGCTTCGCGAACTTCGCGCGATCGCGTTCGTCGGCCCCCTGTGGCAGCCGATCCTTCTTCACACGACGGACGAACCGAATGGAATAGTCGTTGGCGCGACGACAACGAGGGCAGGAGTACTTCGCAGGACGTGTCTCGGGCTTATCGATGAAAAACGCACGCTCGTCCAGGGACATCTGGGAAGTCTATCGCATCAGGTCAGCACATCGATCAAGAGATCGATCAATAGATCGGTCAACCGATCAACACTTCACCAGATCACGAGCTCCATCACCAGATCAATACTTCGCAAGATCACACGATGTCATCGATCGTCTTCTACATATCCGGCCACGGATTCGGCCATGCGTCGCGATCGATCGAAGTCATCAACGCGCTCGTCGACAAGCGTCCAGAGTTGAGCGTCATCGTGCGATCGTCAGTGGCGCCCTGGCTCGTGACGTTGACGGCGCGCGAAGGCGTCAGGCTCGAGTCGGTCGAGTGCGATACCGGCGTCGTGCAGATCGACAGCCTGCACCTCGACGAGCAGGAGACGATCCGGCGCGCGCGCGCGTTCACGGCCACGATGCCCGCTCGCGTCCTGACCGAAGCGGAGAGGCTCGACGACGCAAGAGCGGATCTTGTGGTCGCGGACCTTCCCGCTCTCGGCATCGCCGCGGCACACGCGACCGGCATTCCCGCGGTTGCGTTCGGCAATTTCACCTGGGATTGGATCTACGCCGACGACGAGGGCGGGCGCGACGTCGCAGACGCCGTTGGCAGGCTCTACGCCGAGACCACCCTCGCGCTGCGACTGCCGATGTGGGGAGGGTTCGCGACGATGCCGGTCGTGCGCGACGTGCCGATGGTCGCGCGTCGATCTCGACGCCATCCCACGGAGGTCCGCGCGTCGCTGGCCTCGATGCCGAGGCGCGCCTCGTGCTCGTGTCGTTTGGCGGGCATGGCATCAACAGTATCGACCTCGATGCGTTGTCGCGCCTCGCGGGGTTCGGCGCTCTCATCGTCGCGCCTTCAGGCAGCGGTGCTCGCGGGAGCCTGATCACGCTCGACGAAGGCGAGCTCTCTGCACAAGGGTTGCGCTACGAAGACCTCGTCAGCGCCGTCGATGTGGTCGTGACCAAACCAGGCTACGGCATCATCGCGGAGTGCATCGCCAACGACACGGCGCTCCTGTACACGTCGCGTGGTCACTTCGTCGAGTACGAAGTACTGGTCGAGCAGATGCCACGCTTCCTCAAGTGCGGTTTCATCAGCCACGCCGACTTGTTCGCCGGCCGATGGGCGCCACATCTGAAGGCAGTGCTCTCGCAGCCGGATCCGCCCGAGCGCCCGGCCGTGAATGGCGCAGAGGTAGTGGCAGACCTTTTGCTCGAGATGCTATAACCAATCTTCGTCTCGAACCTCGGTTACGAACGCTCGTCAGGAACCTCCGCTACGAACCCTCGTTAGGAACCTCCGCTACGAACCTCGTTAGGAACCTCCGTTAGGAACCCTCGTCACGAACCTTCGGTTAGAACCTTCGGTTAAGATAACGGCCCCGGCACCAAGGAGGGCGTATGACGAGCGAAGAGGTTCAGGGCTTTCTGAACCGCTTTCGGACGGCCTGGCAGGAACAGGATCTCGAGGCGCTCAGCGACTGCTATACGGACAACTGCGAGGTCGTTAGCCCTATCTATCACACGGTACGGGGACGCGCCGCGCTTGAAAACTCATTCCGCGATGCGTTCAGAGCATTTTCGGCCATCTCGGTGAAATCCGACGATGCGATCATTGACAGCGAGCACGGTCGCGCGGCCGTCATCTGGACGCTCACGTCAAAACACCAGGGAGAGATCTTCGGCGTGCCGGCATCGGGAAAGACCATCGAAGTGACCATAGCGTTCGTGCTGACCTTCGAGGGCGGCCGCATCGCGAAGGAGGTTCGCATCTACGATTTCGCGAAGATGCTGCTGCACCTCGGCGTGCTTCGCGCCAAGGCCTAGCGAGGCTTCGCCTCAACACTTCCGTCATCTGGAGGCGTTGAGGCGTTAAGATATGCGCCCCGCAACAAGGAGGGCGTATGACGAACGATGAGGTGCGTGCCTTTTTGAGTCGCTTCGGCACGGCCTGGAAGGAACAGGATCTCGTCACACTCGCCGAGAGCTATAACGACGACTGCGAGGTCGTCAGTCCCATGTTCCATACGCTGCGGGGCTTCCCGCAAGTCGAGGCCTCGTTTCGTGACCTCTTCAGGGCGTTCTCGACCGAGTCCCTACGAGTGGACGAGGTCATCATCGATTCAGATACCGGCGTTCGAGCCGCCGTCGTGTGGACCGCCAAGGTCAAACATCAGGGCGAGATCTTCGGGACGCCTGCGACCGGCAAATCCTTCGAGATGACGATGGCGCTGATTATCACGTTGGTGAACGGCCGCATCGCTCGGGAAGTGCGTCTCTACGATTTCACGCGGCTGCTCTTGCAGCTCGGTGTGCTTCGCGCGAGAGCATGATCCGATTGCTGATCAGTCGAGCCTGAGTCGTGCCGTGGCGAAAATCCTGAATGAGTACTCGTAGTGCTGCTCGACGCGATGGCCACGGAGTGATACTTCGAGCCACGATCGCTCCGCCAGCGGAAACAGTCGAGTGAGGCCGACTTCGGAGTAGTCGCGCAATAACCGATATCCGATGCCGTTGGCGAATCGCGACTGATACATCGCATCGCCCTCCCGCGCGATGAAATCGTCGCCCCGCCACACGATGGCGTGCCAACGCCACGAGGACCGTTCAGCCGACAGGCGCAGAAACGTGCCAAAGCCCGAGCGCGATTCCGCTGGCCTCGCCCTGTCAGGGACAAAGCGTGATGCCAGCACGTTGGCTTCGAGGCCGAGACGATCGAAGACTCCTGCCCGTCCGCCAACGTCCACGCCAATGGCCGAGGCGAAACTGTCGGCGACGACGCCCTGGGACGAGAGCTGGCCGCCTTCATGCACGAGAAAGAGGTCGCCCCGAATCCCTATCGTGCGGCTCACGCGCACTCGAGCGGTGTAACCGGTATTGAAGATCTCTCGCTGATCGCGGTGATTGATCCGCTGCCAATGGAGCCAGGCGTCGTGTGTGAGGCGCGGCGTCGTGTAGAGCCACTGGAGCCCAGCCTCCCACGGGCGCTCGAAGGCCAGCGTTTCGATCTGCACGGGCGGCAGCAGTCCGTGCGGACTCGTCCGATCGGGGCCCGATCCGTCCGAGCGCCGAACCGTCTCGAGCGTTCCGAGGATTAAGCGCGACTTGGGTGGCCCAATGACCAGCGACAGCACCGGCCGAACCTGGTCGAGGCTCCTGTCGGCCCCAAATGATTGCAGACCGAGCACGCCGCCGCGAATGGCCAGCCGCTCGCTGGTGCGCGCCTCTGCGACAACCTGCGCGTGGGCGCCAATGAGCGTCCGGCCCGTTCGAAACGGATTGAAAAACTCGGTGTTGTCACCGAAAAAGGTCGCCGTAACGTCGAGGCGGTAGTCGATTGCTTGACCGTGGGCGCCCCGGGCCACAGCGAGGGCGGTCAGGGCGAGGAGCGCGACGCGAATCATCGAGGGGGAAGTACATACTAAACGCGATGCATATCCGGCCCGGCACTACGGGGCGAGCGTTCGTGCTGGCCTGGACCGCGGCCCTCGCGGCCCCCATCCTGGCTCAGGCCCAGCCAGCCTCCGCGCCTCCCGCCAATCCCTTCACACGGCATGCGACAAGTCTGGAGTTCGGTACGGCGGTGATGCAGGAGGCGTGGAACTACAACGAGGCGCACGAGTGGCTGTTTGAAGGCAGCGGATCGATGTGGTGGGCGTTCAAAGAGGGATTCGCCGTCGGACTGGAGTGGCAGCACGTTCGAGTGTTTCAAGTCACGCCCGACGCCTGGGTTCAAGGTTTTTCACCGTTGATCCGCTGGCGGTATGTCGAGCGGCCGAAGTGGAACGCTTACCTCGAAGTCGGTCCCGGCATCTCGTGGTCCGATCGGCCCGCGCCGCCGCGCGGAACCCTCTTCAACTACCTCTTCCAGAGCGAGACCGGCGTCATGAGGCGGCTCTCGGCGGGTACCCATGCGGTCGTCGCGTTGCGGTTTCTACATTTGTCGAACAACGGACGTGAAGGGGTACATCGCAACCCTGACATCGAAGCCTTGGGATTGCGCGCAGGCGTTGCGATCTGGTTTTGAGCTGGGCCGGGTAGGTCTGGTAGGCCAGGTAGGTTTAGACATCTCTAACGCCAGAGTCGTCGCAATTGAAGCAAGTTATTGGAGGCGTTAGAAGATGTCTCGCCGCGCGGAGCGGGGCAAAGCTACGCTGCCCTAGCGAAGCGGAGCCGACGCGTTTTTTCTGGGCGGTTTGAGGCGGAGCTTCGCTAGTAAGCCCAGTGGGACAAACCCCTACTTGGCCCACTCGGCCTACCTGGGCCCACCTGCCCTACTTGACGACGGTGATCAGCGTCCAGATCTTCGGGACGTTGACCCTGTCCATCGACACGGGGTGTAAATCCGCTTGTTCGAGGAAGCCGGGAAGATCGAGATCCGCGGTAAAGCCAATGTGGATGGTCAAGGGCGAAATCGCGGTTTCGATCTTCGACATCAGCGAATTGCGGCTCTTGAAATGATTCAGGATGACCACGCGACCACCCGGACGGCAGACGCGATACATCTCGCGCGCCACCTTCACGGGGTCGGGCACGACGCTGATCACGTACGGCGCATACACGACATCGAACGAGTCGTCGGCATACGACATCGCCGTCGCGTCCATCTCGGCGACTTCGCAGTGATTGAGGCTCTTCGACGCAATTCGCTGGCGGGCCTTGTCGAGCATCCGGCTCGACAGATCGATCCCCGTGATGCGGCAGGTCTTGGGATACAGGGCCAAGTTGATCCCGGTGCCGACGCCGACCTCGAGGACCGCGTGGCCCGGTCGGATCTTCATCTTCTGGATCGCCTCGAGTCGGCCCGGATGGAGCGTGGGCCCATAGGTGTAGTCGTACACCTTGGCGATGTTCTGGTAGACCCGTTCGACAAAACTCGTATCCACCATGGTGACCGACAGCGCCCGAGTGGCCGCGTCACCGCGGAGGCCGGGGGTCGTGTGTGATCGTTCGTGATCGAATAGGGCCATAGTTTTCCGGGTCCGGACTATACCACGTCGAGCACGGCCAACGCGGATTCGACTCGACCGGATGGTGTCGAGATCTGCAGACCCGCGACCGCGCCTTTGATGGCTTGCACAAGCTCTCGAGCGATAGCGACTCCTTCTTGAGCGGCCGCGTCCTCGCTCGACGTTCGACGCATGCGCTCCACGAGCGGCTCCGGAACGGTCACACCTGGCACTTCGTTCGCCATGAACTCCGCGTTCAGCGCACTCTCGAATGGCCAGATGCCGACGAGAATGGGCAGCCGGAAGGACTCGACGCGCGCCAGGAAGCGCTCGAATGCGGCGACGTCGAAGACGGGCCGCGTGACCGCGAACTCCGCGCCAGCCTCAACCTTGAACTCCAATCGCCTCAGTTCCTGATCGAGATCGCGCGAGGGATTCACCATGATTCCAGCGTGAAACGCCGTGGGCTCCCCCAACGGCTGACCGCCGATGTCGAGCCCATGGTTGAGTCGCGTGATCACGTTGGTGAGGCCGATGGAATCCACATCGAACACCGCGGTGGCATCGGGAATGTCACCGAGCGTACGCACGTCGCCGGTGATACCCAGCAGATTGCGGACGCCCATGGCATGCGCGCCAAGCAGGTCGGACTGAATCCCGAGCAGGTTGCGATCCCGACACGAGTACTGCAACAAGACCTCGGCGCCGACCTGCTGCTGGACCAACACGGCCACTGAGAGCGCGCTCATCCGAGCGCCTGAGCGGGGCCCATCGGGCACCGTGATCACCGTGACACCAATCGTCGACAGCAGCCGGGCCTGCTCCAGCACCGCCGCGGGTTCGTGGCCTCTCGGCGGCACGAGCTCGATCGCCGTGACAAACTGACCGGCCGCCAGCTTGCGCGCCAATCCCGACTTCGCGGCACGCTCGATCGGTGTGCGTGCGTGTGGTTGACTGGCGATCGGCGTGGCCGGTGCCCGCCCGTCGCGTTGCGAGCGTCGAACACTTGGCGCCAGCGACTTCGCCGCCAGCGCAATCTGGCGGATGTGTTCGGGCGTGGTGCCGCAGCACCCACCCACGAGACGAACGCCAGACGCCATGAAGCGGCGCGCGTACGACGCCATGTAGTCCGGCGTGCACAAGTAGAGATTTCGGCCCTCGATATCGCGAGGCCTGCCCGCATTGGGCTGAGCCGAGATCCACGCGTCGACCACACTGCCGATCCGTTCGATCGTCTCGAGCATGGGGGCGGGTCCGACACTGCAATTGACGCCGACGACGTTCGCGCCACGGTCGAGAAGCACGGGCGCAAACTGCTCGGGCGGCGTGCCGTCGAGACTTCCGCCACCTTCTTCGGTGGTCATCTGCGCAACGATCGGCAAATCGCAGACGCTGCGGACGGCGGCAATCGCCGCACCGATCTCGTTCAGGTCGCGGAAGGTCTCGAGGACGAACAGATCGACACCGGCTTCGAAGAGTGCCTGAGCCTGCTCCCGAACCATCGCCTCGGCTTCATCGACGCCGGTCTTCCCCCACGGCTCGATGCGAACGCCCAGCGGGCCGATCGCACCGGCGACGTACGCGTGGGCATCACTGGTGCGGTGGCGACCAACTGCGGCGCGAGCAATCCGTGCCCCGGCAGCGTTGATCTCGCTGACCTGTCCACCAAGACCAAAGCCACGCAGCTTCATGCGGTTGGCGCCGAAGGTGTTGGTCTCGATGACGTCGGCGCCGGCGCGGAGATACTCGTCGTGCACCTCGCCGACCAGCTTTGCTTGGGTGAGATTGAGCGACTCGAAGCAGCGATTGATGAACACGCCCTTCGCGTACAGCATGGTGCCCATCGCACCGTCACAAACGAGTACGCGATCGTCCAACGCCGACAAAAACGGTTTCAGCGCCAAAATTGATCGAATCGAGGTGGCGTATCGGAATCGATGGTGAGTCAATCGGTCAATCGGTCGTTGATTGATCGACTGATTGATCCGTCCTCTCGGATGCCCTATCGGTCGCCTACCTATCGGGCGGCGAGCGGCGGCTTCTGATCGGCAGCTGGCGGCACCAGCAGTTCGCTCTTGTCCCAGACGAAGTCGTCCTTGCTATAGACAGCCAGCTCATAGTCCTTGCCCATGAAAATGGCCGAGACGGGGCAAGCCTCTTCGCAGTAGCCGCAGAAGATGCAGCGCGTTTTGTGAATCTGATACGTCGAGGCGTAGCGCGGACCCGCCATCACGGTGCCGTCGTTCTCGGCGGCCTCGAGGTAGATCGCGTCGGCGGGGCACGCAACCGCGCACAGACCGCACGCGACGCATTTCTCCAGGCCGTTCTCGTCGCGCATCAGCACCTGCTTGCCCCGATACCGCGGAAACATCGGGAATTTTTGCTCCGGATAGTTCACGGTGATCGGACGGCGGAACAAATGCCTGAAGGTGAGCGCAAAACCCTCGACGAGGGGACGGATCATGGGGGAAATGATACCATTTCGACGTTCGCGACCTTCAATCGACGCGGCGCTCGGCACGACATGCTGCAAGAACCTAAGTTCTTATCCGCCGGCCAGTTCCTGCTGACGACGCTCATCGTCAAGCTCGCCGTCATGACGGCGTTGGCGACGATGTTGGCCAGGTACCGTCGCTTTCGTCACATTCTCATCTTCGAGCGTCGCAACTGGCCCGATCGCCTCGTGTTCGCGTTGGGACTCGCGCTGCCCCTCGCCGCGGGCGTCACCGCGCGCGTGCTGCTGAACTACGACGCCGCCGATCTCACGCTCGAAGGCGCCTTTCTCGCGGGTCTGATTGCAGGGCCTTACACCGGAGCGCTGGTTGGCGGCGTTGCCGCTCTGCCCGCTCTCGCCGCCGGTGAGTGGACCGCGCCTCTTTTTGCCGTGGGTTGCGGCTTCGCAGGAGGCGGCCTGCGAGAAGCCTGTCCGAAACAAGACATCTGGAACTTTTCGCCGTTCGTGTTCTTCAGTCTGCCTCGACACGTTTGGAGGATGCTGCGAGGCGTCCAGGTCAACTGGCAGGTCGTTCTCCTGTTGGCGCCGATCGGACTCGAGTTGATTCGCCAGGCCATCGGCGTCCGGTTCGGCGCGCATCGGCTCTTCCACCTTGCGAGTCCGTCGACGGCACTCAACAGCCTCGTGTACGTCGCGACGGTCCTGACGGTCTCCACGCCGATCAAAATCTGGAACAACGCGCGCATCGAGCATCGACTGCAGGAGCAGGAAAAGCTCCTCCTGGCCGCGAAGATGGAAGCGCTCAAGAGCCAGATCAATCCGCACTTCCTCTTCAACACGCTGACGTCGGTGTCGTCGCTCATCCGCTCGCAACCTGAAACCGCGCGCGCCGTCATTCAGAAGCTCTCGGGTCTCCTCAGAAAGCTCCTGCGCAGCCAGGAGCAGTTCGTCACGCTCCAGGAAGAGCTGGAGGCGATAGACGAGTACCTCGACATCGAAGTGATTCGCTTTGGCGCGCGACTCTCCGTGAAAAAGGACATTGCGCCCGACACGCTCGCCGCGATCGTGCCAAGCCTGTTGCTCCAGCCGCTGGTGGAGAACTGCATCAAACACGGTTTCTCGCGCAAGGTCGGACCGGGGACGATCACGCTACGCAGCTGGCGCGATCGCTCGATCGCGATCATCGAGGTCGAAGACGATGGCCTTGGCATCTCGGAGGAGCGTCTGCAGACGGCGATGGCGAGCGGCATTGGCCTGAGCAACGTGCGCGAACGCCTGCAGGTGCTCTTCGGCGCGGGCGGTCGGCTGACGCTCAGCGGCGCCCCGGGAAAGGGTGCGCGGGCGCGCGTCGAGATCCCGCTCGACGTCGCCGTCGAGCGAATCACGGCATAACGACCGTCTGAATGGCAGGCGCCGCATTGACAGCCCTGGTCGCCGACGATGAACAGCTCGCGCGAGAGGAGCTGTGCTTCCTGCTGGGACAAATGGAGGACGTCAGCGTCGTGGCGCAGGCCGCCAACGGCGTCGAAGCCCTCGACCAAATTGCGCGAGTGTCGCCTGACGTCGCCTTTCTTGACGTGCAGATGCCGGGTCTGACCGGCTTCGAAGTGGCGCGAAGGCTCCTGCAGGATGGCGACGGCCCTAGCGTGATCTTCGTCACGGCCTTCGATCGCCGTGCGATCGAAGCCTTCGAAGTGAATGCCGTGGACTACCTGCTCAAGCCAGTGGACCTTCGACGTCTGGAGCAGGCGGTGGCGCGAGCCCGGGCGCGTCGAGGCGACAGCCAGCCTTTTGCCGGCCAGTTGGACAAGCTCGTTCGGCTGATGGCCGGTCAGAAAGGCCGCCGGGAACAGGTGGCCGTCAAAGTGAGCAACCGGTTCGTGCTCGTGCACGCTGACGACATCATCTATGCCTCGCTCGCCGAAGATTCGATTACTATTGTTACGGGGCAGGTGTCCGGAACGTCTAACGATCGGACACTGGACGAGTTGCAGGCCCGCCTCGACCCCGATGTGTTCTGGCGGGTGCACCGGTCGCACCTCGTCAACATCAATAAGGTGAAGGAGATCGTGCCTTGGTTCAGCCGGAACTATATCCTGAGGATGGCCAACGCGAAGGCGACGGAAATACCAGTCAGCCGTTCACAGACCAAGCGTCTGCGGGATTACCTGAAGCTCTAGTTTTTGCCGACCCCGGCGATGAAAACCACCCGGGCGGCGCCGATCCGTTCGGCCAGACTCGGTTTGCCAATCCGACCCCCATCGGGCCAACGGCCGGAGACGAAGGCCGCCGGTGGGCCGTCTGGCGTGATGAGTTTTTCGCGTGGGTGCGCACGCTGGCATCGGCAGCTGTCTATGCCACCTTGATCGTCACCTTCGGCTTTCAGGTCGCGCGCGTCGAAGGCCAGAGCATGGCGCCGACGCTGGCCGACCAGGACCGGCTGATCGTCAACAAGCTGCGCTACCGCCTCACCTCGCCGCAGCGCGGCGAGATCGTGATGCTCTACTACACCCTCAACCCGGACAAATCGTTCGTCAAGCGCGTGATCGCCGAGGAAGGCGACACCGTACGCATCGTGGATGGGCGCGTGTACGTCAACGACGTGATGCTTGCCGACGAGTACGTGCCGGCCGAGTACCGAAGTCACGACGATTGGGGGCCGCAGGTGATTCCCGAAGGCTTCTACTTCGTTTTGGGCGATCATCGCAACAACAGCTCCGATAGCCGCCACTGGGGCATGGTGCCGAAGAAGTACATCCTCGGGAAGGTGCAGGTCCGGTGGTGGCCGGTGCCGAACGCCCGGCTGTTCTAGCGCGCTCGCGCGACATCTCGGCGGTTCTCACCCGCGTCCTCGTCCTGAACCTGGTCGTGGCGGTGTCCAAGATCGTCTTGGGCCTGGCGACCTCCGCCGTCAGCGTTCTCTCGGACGGCTTCCACTCCCTCACCGACACCGCCTCGAACGTCGTCGCGCTGGTCGGCGTCCGTTTGTCGGCGCAGCCGCCCGATGAAGACCATCCGTATGGTCATCGCAAGTTCGAGACCCTCGCGTCGGTCGGCATCCTGATCTTTCTCATCCTCGTGCTGTTCGAGGTGATGTCGAGCGCGCTTGAAGGGCTGCGCACTGGTGGGACGCCGTCGGTTGGCGTCATCAGCTTCGGCGTGATGGGCGCGACGTTCCTGGTCAATCTCGGCGTGGTCATCTACGAACGCCGCGCCGGCCGGCGCCTCTCGAGTGAGATCCTGCTGGCCGACGCGCATCACACGATGAGCGATCTGATGACGTCGGCCACCGTCATCGCGGCACTGGTCGGCGTGCGCTACGGCCTGAACTGGCTCGACCCCGTGGCCGCCATCATCGTGGCCGTCTTCATCGGCAAGGCGTGTCTCGAGATCTTCAGAGACACGGCCTACGTGCTGGGCGACCGGATCGTGCTTCCCGAGGACGAAATCCGCGCCGTGGTCGCGTCGGTGCCGAAGGTGGAGGGGTGTCACCACATCCGCACGCGCGGTGCACCAGACTTCGTGTTCCTGGACTTGCACGTGTGGATGGATCCCGACATGCGTCTGGAGGAGGCACACCGCTTGTCACATGTGGTGAAGAGCCAGCTGATGGCGCGCTTTCCGCAGATCAAGGACGCGGTCATCCATATCGAACCGCCACCCAAAAGCAGACCAAATACTACGATCGACGGGCGTTGCCACTGAGACACAGAGACACAGAGAAAACTGATTCTTCTCACTCTGCGCATGTCGCCGCTGAGACGCGGAGTCGCGGAAACGATCGGCAAGAGATGCTCGGCATTTTGACAGACCGTCTCAGTGTCTCCGTGACTCTGTGGCCACGTACGTTCTCGTGAGTGGTCAGTACCCCAGTTGGGGCACCACTCTGAATCGCAGCTCCTCGCCTCTCTCGAAGCGCGTGAGGTTTTCGGCAAACAGCTCGGCGACCTCTTCCCAGTGCCCTTGTCTGAATCCCGAAGTGTGTGGAGTGAGGATCACGTTAGGCGTGGACCACAGGGGATGATCGGGTGGCAAGGGTTCGGGCGAGAACACGTCCAGGGATGCGCCTCCGATGTGGCCGGAACGCAGCGCATCGACAAGGGCTTCGCTATCGAGAATCTTCGCGCGACCGACGTTGACGACCATCGCGCCCCTGGGCATCTGCGCCAGCTCCCGCGCCCCGATTAACGACAGCGTTTCTGGCGTGAGGGGAGCTGCAATAACCAGCACATCGCTTTGTCGCAGCAGTTCGGACAACCGCTCCGGGCTGTACACCGCGTCCAGTCCCTCCACCGCGGAATGGCCGACACGACGGCGCAAGGCGACGACGCGCATCCCGAAGGCTCGAGCCCGGGCGGCGATCGTCGACCCGATGGTGCCGATGCCAATCAGCCCGAGAGTCCGCCCTTTCAACAGCCAGGGCAGGCGGTTGCCGATGAACTCGTTCTGCGACCAGCGCGCAGTTCGCTGATTCTCGAGCACGAATGGCAATTGCTTGGCCAGCGCCAGCACCACGGCGAGCACATGTTCGGCAATCGGGATCGCCTGCACGCCGCGCGTGTTGCTGACCGTGATGCCGCGCGCGAAGAGCTCGGACAGGCACAGGGTTTCAACGGCAACCGCCGAGGAATGCACCCAGCGCAGGCGCGGCGCGCCTTCGAGCTCGTGTGCCCGCAGGATCCAGGTAAACGCCACGTCGCAATCAGCAAAGCCCCGTGCCCGCTCCTCGTCGGTCGTCGCATAAATGAAGTCGATGTGCGGGAATCGCGCCCGCAGCATCGCGACGGTGCCAGGCGGAATCTGCCAGTGTGGAACGTGCTGCTGGATGGAGATGAGGACGTTCACGGGACTCCCTTCGACTCGCCGTCGCTCAGGGTAACGGT
>JBOGIV010000253.1:0-8315 GCA_050747925.1 Vicinamibacterales bacterium | reverse complement strand
GCCATCGTCTGCAGCGCCCGCGGCTCGTAGCCGGGCATCTCGAGCCCCTTCACTTGCGGCGCAATGGAAATACTGTCGTGCCCGATCGCTTCGGCGGCTTGACGGCTGCCCTGGGCGAGCAGGTTGCCAAGGCCCTCGCGTGAGCCAATCAACTCGATGGCCCTCAGCAGCGCGTCGCCGCTGCCGAATGTGAGCCACGGCTCGTCGAGCCATCCGCGCTCGACGCACTCCATCGCAAACGCGATTGTGCCTCCGGTGCTGATCGTGTCGAGCCCGAGCTCGTCGCATCGCTGCGACGCGCCGAGCACCGCGTCAGGATCGCTGACCCCGCACAGCGGGCCAAGCGCGAAGAGGTTCTCGTACTCCAGGCGCACTCCTGCCTCCGCCAAGGCTTCCGCCTTCGCAGATGCTTCGGCGGACCGCCGTAGCCTTGGCGGAGGCTGGTCGGCGGGCAAGCCTCGGTCGGCGCCCAGGGAATAGATGTGTTCGCAACCGATCGTGCATGCGACACAGCTCGCTCGCGTCTTCGAGCGCGTCGTGCTGAGTTGTTCGGGAGAGAGGCTTTCGGCCTTATCGAAGCTGCCCGCTTGAAAATTGCGCGTCGGCAACGCGTTGAAGCGGTTGAAGGTGAGCAGATTGGTGGCAGTGCCGAGCTCGCGGTACTTCGCCGTTGCGGGACCGAACGATCGCTTCGACAAGTCTTTGCTGATAGCGGCGAGTTCTTGCGGATGCGCCCACTCGACACGACGGCTGCCGCGTACCGCGATCGCCTTGACGTTCTTCGAGCCGAGCACCGCGCCGCTGCCGCCGCGGCCGGCGTGACGGCCATCGTGGGAGATGGTGGCGTAACGTACGAGCCGTTCGCCTGCCGGGCCGATTGTCGCGATCCTGAAATCGAGCCCGAGGTCCTGTCGAAGTGCGGCTTCCGTCTGTTCGCATGTGAAGCCGCCAAGATCGACTGCGGACTGGAGGCGAACGATCGGCAGTCCTCGGGTGTCGGGTGTCGGTGGTCGGTGGTCGCCGGACGGCTTCGCGTCGATGACGAGGGTGGAAAGTTCCGGGGCGCGACCAACGATGAGCAGAGCGTCACATCCGAGGCCTTTGCCGCTGATCGCAAAGCCGCTGCTGGCCAGCGAGTCGTTGATGCGGTTGGTCAGCGGGCTCTTACCCACCACCGCGAACTTCGCCGACGTTGTCAGGGGGCTGCCGACGAGAGGACTGAAGGCGAAGACGAGGAGAGCTTCTGGCGAGAGCGGGTCGAGTGGCGCGGCGCCTTCGTCAAGCAGGATGCGGACACCCAGCCCACTTCCTCCGATGTACTGGCGCAGGACCGCATCGGCGAGCTGTACGCGCTCGACCTCACCAGTGGAAACGTCGAGGCGAAGATAGCAGCCGTGATACCCAAAGGGCATAGGGTTACCCTCCCGCATCGGCGGAGAGGATCAGGATGCAATCGTCTTTGCTGAGCGGTGTGGCTGGATCGCTCACGAACTCGTCGCCATTCAGATTGGCGGTGAACGAGGGGTGCAGCCGGTCGTCGACGATGAACTCGGCGAAGGAGGGAAGCTCAGCCGCGAGCGTCGCCAGCAGCTGCCCCAATGTGTCGGCCTTCACGTTGAGCTGAGCCACGCCGACACGCTCGCGCGGGATGCCGAAGAATTCAACCTGCATGTCGGAACGATGCCTTGTTGAGATGGTAGCATTTCGCTCAGTGGAGCCTCGAAAGACACAGGGCAAGCGCGGGCGCGTGCGGTCGAAGCCCAAGGGGCGGGCGGTTGACCCCAAGGCGCGCGAAGATGTCCGGGCGCTGCTCGGCGATGCGCCGCGTCGTCGCGACCTGTTGATTGAACATCTCCACAAGATCCAGGACCGCTACGGATGCCTTCAGGCCGCTCATCTGGTTGCGCTCGCAGCGGAGATGAAGATGGCGATGGCGGAGGTCTACGAGGTGGCGACGTTCTATCACCACTTCGATGTGATCAAAGAAGGCGCCACGCCGCCGCCACCGATCACGGTTCGCGTCTGCGATTCGATTGCCTGCGAGCTGGCCGGCGCGCACGAATTGATCGACAAGCTCCCCGCGTTGCTTGGCACTGGCGTGCGCGTGTTGCCTGCGCCTTGTGTCGGCCGCTGCGAGACTGCGCCGGTTGCGGTGGTTGGGCAGAATCCGATTCCGAATGCGACTGCGCAAGCCGTGCTCGCAGCGGTTGGCGCGGGAGAAGTGAGGCACGCTCCAGCGACCCCAAGACAAGGTCTCCCTCACGCCGATGCGGAACAGGCGACCCTGAAGGGTCGCCTCTACACCGAGTACCAGACGTACCGCGCCGAAGGTGGATACGTGCTCGCGGCGGCATGCATCGCGGGAGAGAAAGATCGGGTTGAGGTCATCAAGTTGATGGAAGATTCCGGCCTGCGCGGACTTGGGGGCGCTGGATTTCCTGCAGGCCGCAAGTGGAAGCTCGTCGCAGCCGAACCCGCGCCGCGACTTCTCGCGATCAACATCGACGAGGGTGAGCCGGGGACGTTCAAGGATCGCTACTACTTGGAGCGCGACCCGCACCGCTTCCTCGAAGGCGCGCTCATCGCCGCCTGGGCCGTCGGCATCGACGCTATCTATATCTACCTGCGCGACGAGTATCACGGCTGTCGCGCGATTCTCGAGCGGGAGATCGCGGCTCTGCAGGCGGATCCACCGTGCCCGATTCCGCCCATCCATCTGCGTCGTGGCGCCGGCGCCTACATCTGCGGCGAAGAGTCGTCGATGATCGAATCGATCGAGGGTAAGCGCGGCGCGCCGCGTCTTCGTCCGCCATACGTTGCGCAAGTAGGACTCTTCGGTCGCCCCACGCTCGAACACAACATGGAAACGCTGCATTGGGTGCGCGAGATCCTCGAGAAGGGTCCGGGGTGGTTCGCGGGTCATGGCCGCAACGGCCGGAAAGGTCTGCGCTCGTTCTCGGTCAGCGGCCGTGTGAAGAAGCCGGGCGTGTACCTGGCCCCTGCGGGCATCACGGTGCGTGAATTGATCGATGAATACTGCGGCGGCATGCTCGATGGGCACGAGCTCTACGGGTATCTGCCCGGCGGCGCGTCGGGCGGCATTCTGCCGGCATCCAAGGCCGATGTCCCTCTCGACTTCGAGACCTTGAACGAATACGGGTGCTTCATCGGCTCTGCCGCCATCGTCGTGCTCTCGCAACACGACACCGCGGCTGCCGCGGCGAGGAACGTGATGAAGTTCTTCGCCGACGAGTCATGCGGTCAATGCACGCCGTGCCGCGTCGGGACCGTGAAGGCACTCCAACTGATGGAGCAGAGGCGCTGGGACGAGCCGCTGTTGAAGGAGTTGTCGCAGGCGATGATGGATGCATCCATCTGCGGCCTGGGTCAAGCAGCCCCGAATCCGGTCCTCAGCGTGCTCAAGTTCTTCCGCAACGAAGTGGACTAGCGGGCCACTAGAGACCGGGGCGGCCCCGGTCGTTATCTCAGCGCACGAACAGCCTGCGCCTCCGATCGACCCGGCGAACGAGGCCGGCGACGAATCCGGTGGCGAACCCCGCCAGCATGCCACCACGATCGGGAGTGATCCCGTAGGTGGCGGCCACGCCCGATCCTCCAGAGAGCCATCGCCTGGCCAACCTCGCCAGCGCGATCAGCATCATGATGGGAGCGAGCTTCGCGGACTTGGCCATGGCAGCGCCCGACCCGTACCAATTCCGGCGGACGACCGTTCGCCGATCTCGCCACAAGACGGGTGTCTGATGCTCGACCTGCACCGTGGGCGTCTGTCGCACTCGATAGCCGGCCTCGAGCGCGCGCAGCGCAAGGTCGAGGTCCTCAGCCGAACCAAACGGCGCGCCGAGGCCCAGCGCCTCGTCGAATCCGTTGCATTCCTGCCACACAGTCTTTCGAAGCGCCATACATGCCGTCGTGCCGCTCATGCGATGCAGATCCCGCATGCTCGTGGCGACGAATTCTTGTTCGATGGTGCAGCCGGGGACGAAGCCTTGATCGGGGTCGAACGGCGCGGACGCGACGTGGCCAAAGAGGATGCCCAATTGCGGATCCTCGGAGAAGGCGCGGTCGATGTTCGCCAGCCAATCCGCCCGCGGCACGCAGTCGTCGCCCGTGATCGCGACGATCGGCGAGGTGCTGAGGGAGATGCCGAGGTTGAGCGCGGCACTGAGTCCCCCGCCGTGGAGAGTCGTTCGGCTGAGCCGCGTGTCGCCGCTGAATGGTCGAAGATGCTCGGAGAGGATCTCGTCGTCTCCCTGATTCACGACGATCACATGGAGCCGTGCGTAAGCGCCCTGAAGCACCGACTCGGCGGCGCGAGCCATGTCCTTGGGCCGATGTACGGTTGCGATGACGACCGTGATGGGAGAAGGCAAGCGCGTCATGCCTCGGCGAGGACGTCCTGCTGCCCGTATACAATACGCGACACCTCTCGCCGCTACGCAATGGAATCCTTCGTTGAAGCCGCGGTGCTGTGCCTGGCTGGAGCGTCGCTCGTTCGAACGCTGATCAAGCCCGCGGCGCGGCGCGAGATGCGCGAACACCCGATCGCTGTCGGCGCTCCCTCGATCGTGGGCGTGGGGGTGGCAACGCTGCTCATCGTTGCGCGGTCCTATTGGCTCCGCGTCATGGTCGCCATCGTTCTGATCTCTTGGGCCGGGCTCGCGTGGCGCGCGCGACCGGAGATGGGCCGGCGTCGAGGGCTGCCACCGGGCTCGCTTGGGTGGCGTCAGTCGCTCGACGCGATCGTCGACCCGCAGTTCTATCAACGCGAAGCGGCGCGGTGTGGGCACGTCTTCAAGATGGCGCAGTTCCACCGGCCGGTCGCGTGCATCGTAGGGCTCGAGACCGGTCGCCGGTTGCTGCGCGATCACAAGGCGCAGCTGCACCCGCCAGCATTGCCGTTGAGTGAGGCCGTGCCGCGCGGATTTCTTCGATACATGACACCGACGGATCACGCGAAGTATGCGCCGCTGTTCCGGACGGCGATTTCCGAGGCCGCGCTCGCACGCGTCGAGGCGTTCGCGCGGCAGGAAATTCGCCGAATGCTGAATGGGTTGGCCGCCGCCAGCGCCGAGGCCGGGAGTCCTGGAGTCGATCCGAGGCCCACACTCGAACGGGCGCTGGTCAGGGTGCTCTCGCGGCTCTACTTTGGCGAGATGCTACGGGCCGAAGATCAGGCCGTTATCGACCAATGCTCGCGCGACTCAGCGATGCAGTCGGCCACCGGCCGTGCGTCGGAAAAGGCCGTGGCGAGCTTGAATCGCTTCGTATCCCTTCTCGAGGAGCGGAGCGCGACCTACGATTGGTCTCGCGACTGCTCGATCTGGTCGGAATTGGACCGTTGCGATCCCGAGTCCCTGAAGGATCGCACGGTCACTGGCAACCTGTTTCTGCTGTTCGCGGCCTCACGTGGCAGCGTCGGAGGATTGCTGTTATGGATCGTGCAGATGCTCAGCGAGAGCCCGAGATGGATGGCAGCCGCCCGTGAATCAGCGCCGGTCGCTCGCGGTGGCGACGCCGTGACGGACGACCCGGCCGCGCGTGCGGTCATCGAGACGCTTCGGCTCGCGCAGAGTGAGTACGTCTATCGCGAGCTGCTCGCGCCGATCGCGATCGGACCGTTCACGATTCCCAAGGGCTGGCTGATGCGCATCTGCGTGGCCGAAAGCCATCGGCTCGACCCGCCATTCGCCGAGCCCAACCGGTTCAATCCGGACCGGCACATCGGCCGTCGGTATTCCAGCACCGAGCTGGCCCCGTTTGGTCTCGACAATCATTGGTGCCTGGGCGCTCGAATGTCGCTGACGCTCGGTCGCATCCTTGCCGCCGAACTCCTGGAGCATTTTGATTGCGCGGCGACGGCGGACGGTCCTCGGGTTCGTGAGAATCGTCATTGGAGTCACTGGCAGCCGAACCCCAGTCTTCGCGTCTCGATTCGAAGGCGCTCAGAGGTCGTGGCTTGAGCCCCCGCGTCCCTCGATTCGAGGACCGGTGGGAGAGCGGCCGGCCGCGTCCGACGACGTTGCCTGCTGAAGCGTCCTGAAGTACGTTCCTAGTGAAGTCAACGAAATGCACCAGAAACGCTCGGTCATCGTCGCGGCGCCGCCGGTTTCGTTCATCCTGAACGGCCGGCCGGTCGTCGGTAGCGCCGAGGAGACGATCCTCCAGACAGCCGATCGTCACGGCGTCGAGATTCCGCGCCTTTGCTACATGGAGGGCATGCGGGCCGACGGCAACTGCCGCACCTGCATGGTGGAGATCAAGGGCGAGCGCGTGCTCGCGCCGTCCTGCTGCCGCTATCCCAAAGACGGGATGGAGGTGACCACCAACAGCGATCGGGCTTTGATCAGTCAGAAGATGTCGATCGAGCTGCTGCTGTCGGACGTGCCCGAGACCTCCTACACGCTCAACTCCGAGCTCGATCTCTGGGCGAGGAAGCTGTCGATCGGCAAGCCGCGCTTCGGCGCGCGCCCTCAACCCATTGAAGACCTTTCGCATCCGGCGATGGCGGTGCACCTCGACGCCTGCATCCAATGCACGCGCTGCGTCCGCGCGTGCCGCGAGGAGCAGGTCAACGACGTCATCGGCTACGCCTTCCGTGGCGAGCACTCGAAGATCGTCTTCGACTTCGACGATCCGATGGGGGATTCGACCTGCGTCGCCTGCGGCGAGTGCGTTCAGGCCTGCCCGACCGGCGCGCTGATGCCCGCGCGCGGAGTCGGCAAGGTCGTTCCCGACAAACAGGTCGATTCGGTCTGCCCGTATTGCGGCGTTGGTTGTCAGCTCACCTACCACATCAAAGACGACGAGATCCTTTACGTGCAGGGCAAGGACGGCCCGGCAAACTCGAGCCGCTTGTGCGTGAAGGGGCGCTACGGCTTCGACTACGTCCACCACCCGCATCGCCTAACCAAGCCGCTGATTCGCAAGCCTGGTGTCCCGAAGCACAAGGACTTCGTGGTCGATCCCGAGAATTGGCGCGACGTCTTCCGCGAAGGCACGTGGGAAGAAGCGCTCGACTTGTCGGCCAAAGGGTTGCGCGAGATTCGTGACAGCTACGGCAAGCGCGCGCTCGCGGGTTTCGGATCGGCCAAGGGAACCAACGAAGAGGCGTACCTCTTTCAGAAGCTGGTGCGCACTGGCTTTGGCTCGAACAACGTGGACCACTGCACCCGCCTCTGCCACGCGTCGAGCGTGGCCGCGCTGATGGAGGGCATCAACTCGGGCGCGGTGTCGAACCAGGTGCGTGACGTCGCGAACGCAGAGGTGATGTTCGTGATTGGCGCCAACCCGACGATGAATCATCCGGTGGCGGCGACGTGGATGAAGAACGCGGCGAAGGCCGGCACGAAGCTGATCGTCGCCGACCCGCGGCGCAGCGATCTGTCCCGGCACGCCACCTACTTCCTCCAGTTCAATCCCGACACCGACGTGGCGCTGCTCAACGCCATGCTGCACGTGATCGTCGAGGAGGGGTTGGTCGACGAGGCGTTCATTCGCGACCGCACGGCCGGCTACGAAGCGCTGGCGGAGAACGTGAAGAAGTTCCCGCCGGAGCTGATGGCGCCGATTTGCGGCATCGACGCCACCACGATTCGTGAGGTCGCGCGGTTGTACGCGACCTCGCGTGCGTCGATCATCCTGTGGGGCATGGGCATCTCGCAGCACGTCCACGGCACCGACAACGCGCGCTGCCTGATTGCACTTGCACTCTCGACCGGCCAGATCGGCAAGCCGGGTTCAGGATTACACCCGCTGCGTGGACAGAACAACGTGCAGGGCGCGTCGGACTCGGGGCTGATTCCGATGTTCTATCCCGACTATCAGCGCGTGAACACGCCCGAAGCGAAGCAACGATTCGAGACGCTGTGGCGCACTGAGCTCGATCCCGATCCGGGCCTGACCGTCGTCGAGATCATGAACGCCGCGAAGAAGCGTCAGATTCGCGGGATGTACATCATGGGCGAGAACCCGGCGATGTCCGATCCGGACGTCGATCACGCCCGCGAAGCGCTCGCCACGCTCGATCATCTGGTCGTGCAGGACATCTTCCTCACGGAAACCGCGTATCTGGCCGACGTCGTGCTGCCAGCCAGCGCGTGGCCAGAAAAGGTGGGCACCGTCACCAACACCGATCGGATGGTGCAGCTCGGGCGGAAGGCGATCGACCTTCCCGGTGATGCAAGGGAAGACTTCTGGATTCTCAACGAGCTCGCGCGTCGCATCGGGGTCGATTGGTACTACTCACACCCGAGCGAAGTGTTCAACGAGATGCGGACCTGCATGGACTCGATCGC
>JBOGIV010000252.1:0-5468 GCA_050747925.1 Vicinamibacterales bacterium | reverse complement strand
TCGGCACTCAGGTGATCTCGGGTCGCGATTTCGATGAACGCGATGTGCCTGGTGCGCCGAGAGTCGCCATCGTGAACGAGTCGTTCGCGAGAACATTCTTTGACGGCGCCGCGATGGGCCGGCGCTTCACGGTGCCTGACGATCGTGGAGGCGCCGGCCAGGAGCTCGAGATCGTCGGCGTGGTTGCCGATCAGAAATATCTCGACATCCGCGAGGCCAACCCGCGCATCTTCTTCGTTCCCTCTCTGCAGGACGAGCCTCCTCGGCTCATCAGGCGATACGTCATTCGTTCGACTCAGCAGCCGGGTCAAACCGTCGCGGCGGTGACAGCGGCGGTGGCCGCCCTCGATCCGACCGTGACGATGCGGTACTCGACGCTTGACGACCAGATCCGGGATTCGATGCTGCAGGAGCGATTGATGGCCTGCCTCGCGGCGATCTTCGGGGGCGTCGCGCTGCTCCTGGCGGTGGTGGGCCTTTACGGAGTCGTGTCGTACACGGTCGCAAGTCGACTGCCCGAGATCGGTGTGCGAGTGGCCCTCGGCGCCAGCCGCCCGCGCATTCTCACGATGGTGCTGGGCGATGTCGGTCGCATGATGAGTGTCGGCATCCTCGTCGGGAGTTTGCTGGCCCTTCTCGCCGCCCGAGCCGTTGGCTCGCTGCTCTACGGTCTTGGACCGGATGATCCGTTGACCTTGGCAATGGCTGCCGGCGTCCTGACAGCCGCGGGTGTGCTCTCGGCCTTCTTTCCCGCTCGACGGGCCGCGGGGATCGATCTCGTTCGAGCTCTTCGGGAGTCGTAGAGGCGGGTCTTCCGTCTTCGCGCGTAGCGCTTCGGCGGACCGCCGTAGCTTTAGCGGAGGCTGGTTAGACCCGCCATTCACGATAGCGATTCGAAGGCGAGTCTAAAGACTCGCCTCTACGTACATTTATCGCTTGTAAACCTTACCGTCGTGCATCACGAACCGGACGCGCTGAAGTGCGGTGATGTCGTCGAGCGGGTTGCCCTCGACGGCGACGAGATCGGCCGCCAGGCCCGTGGCAATCGATCCGGTGACCTTGTCCAGCTCCATGGAGGCCGCCGCGGCTGACGTCATCGCGATAATGGCGTCGATCGGCTTCTGGCCCGACTTGACTCGCTCGATTGGCTCTCGCGCGTTTCGACCGTGCGCGCCGGCCACCGCGTCGGTCCCCATGACCATCTTCAGGCCCGGGGTCTTCAGCGCAACGGCGAACATCGCGTCCTTCTGGCCAAGGGCTTTCTCCATGGCCGCGAATCCCTCCTCGGTGTAGTTGCCGATGCCGAGGAAGCGGCTCTTGTTTTCGAGATAGTTCTGCGTGACCAGGCCGATGTTGGGGTCGAACCAGACTCCGGCATCGGCCAACGCTTTGAGCGATGCGGCGTCGGCGAGGCCACCGTGCTCGATCACGGTGCAGCGAGCACGGGCCGCACGCATGATCGACTCCGGACTGTGCGCGTGCACCATCGATCGCAGGCCTTGCGCGCGCGCCTCGCCGCACGCGGCGTCGACCTGTTCCTGCGACAGTGTCGGAACGCCCCCGTCACGAATGCTGGCTGACGCGAAGATCTTGATGAGGTCGGCGCCGTCGGCCTTCTTCTTCCGGATGTCGGCGCGGATCTCGTCAGGTGTCATCCTGGCGTTGGAGACCTGACCGAGCGATGTCAACAGGCGCGGGCCGGGAAGCACGCCGCGCGCGAGTGCGTCGCGGAGCGGCTTGTCCGACGCCGCACCGACGCTCTGCACCGTCGTGAAGCCGGCCATCAGCGTGACGAAGGCGTTCTCGGCGCCGTGGAGCGCGGCTTGATCGGCCGGCTCGGAACCGGAGTGATATCGGCCCTTGGCGTCGAAGTGCCAGCCGATGTGCACGTGCGTGTCGATGAACCCAGGTAGCAACGTGAGGGCGCCGAGGTCGATGGTGGCCGGTCCAGTCCCGGTCGCAATACGCGTGATCTTCCCATCGCGCACGGTCACCACCGCGTCGCGCATCGTCTGGCCCTTGCCATCGATGAGCGTCCGCGCCTTGATCGTCACGTCCGCGGATTGCGCGAACGCCGGTGTCGCGGCGGCAACAACAAGAGCAACAACCCTAATGACTCGCATGGTGATGCCTCGTGATTCCCTGGGGCGCCAATTCCGCCTTCGCGCGACGCGCTGGTTAGCGGCGCCGTTTCCAGGCATGACTAAAGTCATGCCCTACGCACTGCTAAAGTCATGCCCTACGTACAGCGAATAGCGAAACAGCCTACTGCTTCGTGACGTCAGCCGCGCGGAAGAGCTCGTCGGCCGACTGCAGCGTGATGTTCTTCAACCGCGTCGGATACTCCGATGGCACCTGCGCGAGAAACTCCCGAACTGTATCGGCCACGTCGCGGGAGCTGTACCCGCCGAGGGTGGCATCCAGCCAGCGTTTGGGGAAAAAGATGTCGCCTGTTTTCTGAATGTCCCACAGCAGCGCGAGGCTCGGCGCCACGAATCGCTGAGACGCAGGCGCCCGCAAGGGATGATGAAGATACTGCAGCCCCTCGAGCACCCACGGCTCGTGCCGGCGGTTGTTGACGTCTTCGAGCGAGACGAACCACTTCTCGCGGGTGCCTGGGTCAGCCGAGAGGGCCGGCAATACGAAGTCGAATCGCGATTTCCGATCGGGGTTCTCGATGCGGCCAAGCTGGGTGGTGAGAATCTCGTTCCATCCGCTGACCTCGCGGACGGCGAGCTCCAAGGCCAACGTCGTGTAGTCGGTCTCTGCGAGTGGGAGACCCGGAATCGTTTCCTGTTGCGACCAGACTTGTCGCAGCCACGCGAGGGTCTCTGGTGTCTGCGCGATGGTCCGTAACCCGCCGAACCAGGTCGCCTTCTGGCTCGGTGTTTTCGCGCGGGCGAGCCCTTCGCTGAGCAGGGCTTCGAGCTTGGCCGCTCGCTCTTGACGAACCGACGGTGTGAGAAACCGCCACCAGAGATGCGAGGCGTACCCGACGACACGAGCCATCAACTGTTCGTCGTACTCGCGCGGGAGCGCGCGTATCATCAGATCCAACATTGCCACCGGCGTCACCTGGCCGTTCAACATCGAGTCCCACAACGTGACCCACGCGCTGCCGCGCGTGAGCACATCGTTGATCTCCGGCAACGACGTCGTCAGGTAGTCGAGCGACGCTTTGTCCAGAATCACCTCGGCGTACGCCCACCCGCTGGCGTTGGGCAACACGTAGAGCGGCGCCGGCAATCCGAACGCCATCGGGACTTCGGCCTGGGCGCCGTTGAGGTCCACCATGAGTGGCCGGCGGTCGAACTTGGATCCGACGATCACCCGCAGCTGCTGAGGCCAAATCAGGTTGCGTCCGCGCGGATCGCGCTGGCGAAACGCCAACCGGCTGATGCGTCCATTTCGAACATCGAGCTCGGTCTGAATGGTCGGGCGCCCCGGCTGCTCGACCCAGACACGGCTCCAGCCGGCGAGATCCGCAGGCGTCCGCGCATCCAGAATGCCAATCAGGTTGTTCCAGGTGGCATTCTTGAACGCAAACATCTTCAAGTACTCGCGGAGGCCGTCGCGAAAACTCTCCTCGCCGAGCATGGCCTCGAGGTGCCGCATGATCACCGGCGCTTTCTGATAGATGATGGGCCCGTAGAGGCTTCCGGCTTCGTTCAGGTTCTCGAGCGGCTGCCGGATGGGATTGGCTCCGAGCGTGCGATCCACGTCATAGGCGGCCGGGTAGTGCGCCAGCAGAAAGCGCAAATCGTGATTCACGGCGGGGAACGACGGGTTCACGATCTTGGCGGCCATGAAGTTCGCAAACACCTCTTTCATCCACACATCGTCGAACCACTTCATCGTGACGAGGTCGCCGAACCACATGTGTGCGGTTTCGTGCGAGATGACCGAGGCGCGCCCCAGCAGTTGATTCTGGGTCGCCGACTCGTCGAGCAGCAGCCCCGACGCGTTGTAGAGGATCTTGCCCGCGTGTTCCATCCCGCCAAACTGAAACGCCGGGATCAACACGAAGTCGAACTTGTCGAACGGATAGGGAATCGTCGTGTAGGCCTCGAGAAATTCGAGCGCCCGCGCATGCAGGTCGAAGATCACGTCGCGATTTCGCGCGACCTTGCCGGCGTCGGTCTCCCGGTGGAACATGCGGAACGTGCGCTTGCCGCGAACCGCGGTTTCGATCTTGAAGTCTCCAGCAGCGAACGCCACCAGATAGGTCGGCAACGGCGGTGTTTCGGCAAACTGCACCGCGGATCGCGTGCCGACCGTGGTCCGCTTCAGCTCGGCGCCATTGGCGGCCGATTGCCACGACGCCGGATGTTCGAGTGACACCGTCCACCGGCCCTTGAGATCGGGCTGGTCGAAGCACGGGATCGCCAGCCTCGCTCTCGCCGGCACGAACAGGGTGTAAAGAAAATCCGAGTGGCGATTGAGCGACGTTTCGCCGGCCGTGAAGCTGACGCGAACAGTGTTCAACCCCGCCTTGAGCGACGCGGCCGGGACGACGATATGCCCGTTCACGTAGTTGTGGTTCACCGGTTGAGCGTTCGCCTCGACGGTCTGTACGTGATTCGGGCTGACGTCGAAGTCGATTACCAGGGGCTGCGACGCGTCGGCGAGCTGAAAGCGGAGGACGACCGAACCGATGATCGGCGAGGCAACGGCATCGGGCAGGCTGAGCGCCAGCTCGTAGCGCAGGTCGCTGATGAGCCCGGCCCGGCGGGCGGCCAAATCGAGCGGAACGCCCGCGCCCGGTGAAGCGGTCTGTGCGGACACCGCTACGGCCATCAGCAACACGGCGGCGACGATCCCCGGCAGTCTCATCGCCCGATCTTTTACTACAACGAACATGACCCTGGCGACGTCCATCGAGTACCGAGAAGCCTCTGGTCCGGACTGTGACACGATGAGCGGCGTGATGCCGAGTGCCGACAGTCGGGCGCGGAGCGCCGACGGGCGATAGCCATAGGGGAACCCTCATGATGACTCGACGCGATGTCGTGGCCGGAAGTCTGCTCGGAACGCTGGCAACGTCGACGGCGGCCCAGGCCGACGCCACCGAGCAATCGTCGCAATCGGCCGGCACGGAACGCGCGCTGGTCGCCATCCGACAACAGCTCGAGCAGATCAAAGTGGTGTTGGACGAGGCCCTCAGGCAGGTGTCGCTGTCTCACGGGCTGATCATCCCCGTGCGTCGCGCGCTCGAGCAGTTCCTGAGAATCAATGGGAAGTTTCCAGACTATCTCGAAGTCGGCTCGGCGGTGTTCCTGGACGTCTACGACTGGCACGTCAAGCACCAGCAGCCGCTGCAGCTCAGCCGCACGACCGACAGTCGCATGGTCCTGCGGTTCATGCTGACGCAGATCATTCTGCGCCACGAGCAGGAGCCGGCGTTTGTGGGACCGCCGTTTGATCGGAGTGCGTAGGGATCGGGGATCGGGGATCGGGGATCGGGGATC
>JBOGIV010000251.1:0-13473 GCA_050747925.1 Vicinamibacterales bacterium | reverse complement strand
TTCCCGACGAGTTCGAGGTCTACTTCCAGGTCGAGCATCTCGCCGATGCCGGCGACATCTCCGTTCCGCAGGCACTTCAGATTCGACAGCCCGTCATCGTCGACGGCAAGGTCGTCGGCACGCAGTCGATGTTCTTTGGAAAAGTCGGTCGCGACGGCAAGCCGTACGCTCCGTACGGTCCGCTGGCGGCTGTCCTCGCGTTGCCCCATCACCTGGCCGGGCGAGCGATCGCAGGTGTCCTTGGAGTCCCGCGCCTTCCGCCGAGTCAGGGACTCGCCTGGGTCATCCTGGTCGGCGGGCTCACCATGTTGGCCACGGCGACCGCCGCTGCGCTCGCGGTCGCGGGCTTCTACCGAGCTGCGCTGGCATTGGGGACGCCATCCCGTTTTGCGTTGACGCTGTCACTGCTCCTCGGCGGCGCGACGGTGCTCTGGCCCTATGGGACCTCCTTCTATACCGAGGCGTGGCAGGCTGCCACGTTGACGTGGGCGGCCGCGCTGTTACTCGAGGCGCGTGCGGCGCCGGCAACGGCCATGCGCCGAGTGATTCTCGCTTCAGCGCTACTGACAGTCACGGGCCTGACCAAGGTCACAAGTCTCGTCTTTGTGCCCGGGTTCATCGTCGCAGTGCTGCTCGCCGGGTCGATCAGTACCGGCCGCAGAATGCGGTCAGCCATTGCGCTGGCGACAGGTATCAGCACCGCCGTCGTCATCCACCTCGTATGGAACCAATATCGGTTTGGTTCGGCCTTCGACTTTGGCTATGACTGGTCCGAGACCATTCCAGTGCTTCCACCGCAAACGTTCTCGCTCGCAGAGGCGCCTCGAGGACTGGCGGTGCTGCTGGCATCGCCCGGGAAGTCGCTCTTCGTGTGGGCGCCGGTGTTGGTACTGGCGGCACTGAGCGGGGTTCGTTTCTGGCGCCGGGAGCCCGCGGTCGCGGTCGGTATCCTGACGACGTTCGGCCTCGGCCTGATCTTCTACGCAGCCTACCTGTTTCCGGAAGGCGGCTACTCCCACGGCCCGCGCCATCTCGTGCCGATCGTGCCCTTGCTGTTGCTGCTCGCGACCGGTGCTGACGCTCGTGAGTGGCCCCGAGCCGCGATCCTGGCGTGCGCGACGCTTGGAGCGACGGTCGCCATTCTCGCGACGGCGGTCTCGTTTCTGGACGATCAGGCGATGAGTGGTGATGCGCGCGCGCCGCAGCGCACCAGCTACTACGAACGAATCGACCCAGCATCGGGCAGAGCGATCAATCGATATCGGTTGGGATACGTGCCCTTTCGTACCGCTACAAGCACGCCAGGATGGGTAGCGGCACCGGTGCTTGGACAGGGTCCCGACTACCACCCGCTGCACTTGCAGCAGGCTCGCCGACAACTCCGGGATGGTCAGAACATTCCGGCGTGGTTTCCGTGGGTATGGCCAGCGATGTGGGCTGCGGTTCTTGTAGTGACCGCCCGTTGGCTGGCGTCGAACTCGCGCTGACCGCGTCAGGCGGTCGATGACGCTAGAAAGCCGGTGAGGCGGCCAAGTGCATCGGTCACCGTTGCCTCGCTCGCAGCAAACACAACCTCACATATCCCTCGCCCGATTCTCCGAACGCGACCCCAGGCGCGAGCGCGACGCCGGTCTGCCGGAGCAACTTCGCCGTGAACGAAGTGGAATCGTCGAGACCGTCAATGTGGGGAAACGCGTAGAAGGCGCCCTGCGGCGCCGGCAACGTGACACCGGGAAGAGATCCCAGCGCATCCGATACCTGAGCTCGTCGTCGTGCGTAGTGGTCGCGCAGGTCTCGAACGTAGCCCTCACCATCACGGAGCGCGGCGATGCCGGCTTGCTGGACGAGGGCGTGGGATTCGAGGTGATGAACTCCGCAGCCTTGTAGAGCTGGCGGATGACCGCCTCGCTGCTTTGCGCCCATCCCAGACGCCATCCCGTCATGTTGTAGGTCTTTGAAAAGCTGTTCACGACGATGAGGCGATCGTGGTTCTCGATGACACGCGCCAGCGATGGTGCAATCTGCATATCGAACGCCAGTCGTTCGTAGACCTCGTCCGAGAGGATGACGACGTCGTTCCGATCCGCAATCGCCGCGAGCGCGTGTTGCTCGGCTTCGGTGATCATCCAGCCAGTGGGATTTGATGGACTGTTGACGACCAGCAGGCGGGTGTCGCGATCGATCGCGCGCTCGAGCCGATCGAGATCGAGGCGGAAGCGGCGATCGTGCCGCGCCAACGGCACGGGCCGAGGCTCACCGCCAGACATGATGACGCTGTTTGCGTAGATGGCGTAAGCGGGCGAAACGATGACCGCATTGTCGCCGCGGCCTACGAGCGCGCGGATGGCGATGTTGATGGCCATTGTCCCGCCGACCGTGCCCATCACTTCAGAGGGCCGGTACGTCACACGCTGCAGCTCGAAGACCTTTCGCGCGATGGCCTCGCGGAGTTCAGGTGATCCTGCGGTATGCGTGTAGAAGGTGTGACCGGCGAGCGCCGCCTCGTAACCGGCGCGGCAAATGAACTCGGGCGTCGGCATGTCCGATTCGCCGTAACAGAGCTTGAGCGAGCCGGGCATGCTCTCGGCCACCGTGGCGATCTGCACGAGCGGCGACTCGACAACGTTGAGAATCTCCTTTCGGAGCCTCATGTCACAACACCACGATTACGTACGTCGCCACAGAGGCACAGAGACACTGAGCATAGTTTGGTAAGAGACTTCTCGATAAGGTGCGTCGGCTTGCATTGAAAGGCATTGACTCTGTGTCTCGGTGTCTCTGCGGCCAACGTACGTGACCGTGAATTGTGTGCGGCCATTAAGTGTCCGCGAGCATGGCTCCTGCGATCTCTTTCACGATCTTCGCCGCCACGTGCGCGGTGACGCCGCCGAGATCTTGACTCGGATTGAACTCAACGACATCGGCGCCGACGATCGTGCCGGGTACGGAGTGAATCAGCGAAATGACGTCGCGCACCGAAAGACCGCCGGGTTCGCGATGTGAGACGCCAGGGGCGAACGCCGGGTCGATGCCGTCCAGATCGATCGACAGATAAAAAGGGGACAGTCCCCTTTTCGTCGCCTCCCTGGAAAAGGGGACTGTCCCCTTCGTGACCGGCGCATCGTGCGCGAACGGCCGGGCGCCGGTGGCCCAGCGGCGCATATCGATGACGTCAACGCCGAAGCGTTCCGCCTGCGCGCGCTGGTGCCCGGTCATCGTGCGAATCCCCACTTGCACCAGCCGCGACGCCAGCCCCTCTTCCATGATTCGAGCGAACGGACACGCGTGGGAGTAGCGGTCACCTTCGTAGACGTCGTAGAGATCGCCGTGGGCGTCGATGTGCAGAATGGCGAGCTCGTGATACCGGCGAGCCATCGCGCGTGCGATCGGATAGGTCAGCGAATGATCGCCGCCAAGCGCGATAGGCCGGAAGCCATGCTCGAGCATCGTCGCGATTCCGGCTTCGACTCGAGTGCGCGCCTCGGACGCGGAATCCGACAGCGGCAAATCCCCCGAGTCGACCAGCCTGCGCTGTCCATCAAGATCAACTCCCAGCTCCGTCCACGAGTTGCCCGCCGGCGACCGTAGCGCCTGTCGAATCACTTGCGGCGCGGCGGCCGATCCCCGGAGGAAGGAGGAGCTCGCATCGTAGGGAAGGCCAATCAATTGGGGTCGCATGCGTGCCTGGCGGTTATGATCGCGCGAGCGTGGGCGGTTCCGACAACCCGTGGGCGGCCTTCGAAGCGGAGGTCTTGCCGCACCTGGACCGGTTGTTTCGGCTGGCGATGTGGATGGAACGCGATCGCCAGGAGGCGGAGGACCTGGTCCAGGAGACGCTGATCCAGGCGCTCAAGTCGTTCCATCGATTCACCGTCGGGACCAACTGCAAGGCCTGGCTCGTCACGATTCTCCATCACGTCCGCAGCAATCGGCGACGAGCGAGGATGCGGCGGCCCGAAATCGAAGATCCAGACGACCGGATCGCGCAGACCGTGCCGGCCGATCCACTGATTCCCGACCACATTACCGACCAGGACATTCTTGCCGCCCTTCGGGGAATTCCGGAGGCGTATCACGACATCATCCTCTTATGCGACGTAGAGGGCATGACCTACAAGGAAATTGCTGAGACGCTGGCGATCCCGATTGGCACCGTCATGTCGCGGCTCCATCGCGGCCGCACCATGCTGCGGGCCCGGCTGAGTGCCGCCACTTCGGAGAAGATCTCGTGAGCGCGGATCACCAACCGTTGGGCGCCCGCCTTCGCAGCGCCTTCGACCGCGCGCAGCAGTATCAGGTTCAGCCGGAATTCCGTGCCAACCTCACCGCGCGGCTGCAGGCCGAGGCGGCAGCGACGGGGTTGAGCACCTCGGCAACGGCGGGCCCCCGTCGGCCGTCGCTGGCAATCGCCGCTGGCATCGTTCTGGTCGTCGGCATCGGTGCCGGCGTCCAGGGCTGGCTGACGGCCGGACGATTCAGCGCGCTCGCGCGGCTCGCGGCCGGCGATCATCAGAACTGCGCCATCAAGTTCGCGCTCGACGAGAAGCCGATTTCGCTCGCCGAAGCGGCGACTCGATACGATCCGGCATTCGGCCGTCTCCAGAACGTGGTGCCCGCAGAATCGACGCTTGCCGCAGGTCGCATCCGCGTGCTTGAACGCCATTCGTGCGTGTTCCGCGGACGTCCCTTCGCTCACCTCGTCATGGCCTACAAGGACCAGCTCGTATCTGTGCTGGTGGCAGACGATGGGGCAGTCGGCAATGAATGGTGGCGAGGCGTCGCCGCCCGCGAACTGCCTTCAGCCGGGGAATTTCAGATGGCCTCGTTTCGAAACACCGCCCACGTCGTCTTCGTCGTTTCCTCGCTTCCCGCGGCTGACGTCCGCGCGGTTGCCCTGGCTGTGGAGGGGCCGGTCAGGGCCGCTCTCGCGGGCGGTTAACGGTTCCAGGGTTCCAAGGTTCCAAGGTTCCACGGTTCCAAGGTTCCACAGTTCCAAGGTTCAGGTTCTGTCGCGCGGAATAATTCGGCCGCTTCAGGGGATTACAGCAGCATGGCCGACGCGTCCACGCGCACCCGTCGCGAGCTGCTCAAGTTGAGCCCGCTGCTCCTCCTGGGCGGCTTCGCGATGCCCTCATGGCGTGACCGATGGGTGGAGGCCGGGCTCGAGTGGAGCGACAGAGCCTCGGCGGTCCTGTTTCGTCAGACTCACCAGGCGCCGACGTTCCGCGACGCTCAACTCGCGCCATTCGATCAGTTCCCTTACAACTTCTACGACATCGTCGATCCGGAGATCGATTTCGAGAACTGGAAGCTCCAGGTCGGCGGCAGCATGTCGAAGCCCGGCGCCTACACACTCGATCAGATCCGCGCGCTGCCGATCGTGCGTCAGAACACGCGTCATGTGTGCGTTGAAGGATGGGATGTCATCGGCCGTTTCGGCGGCGCGCACATCTCGGACTTTCTCACGATGATCGGCGCCGACCTGGCGGCTCGATACCTCACGGTGACCTGCGCCGACGGCTACTACGAATCTCTCGATATGGAAACGGCGCGACACGCACAGTCGCTGCTCTGTTACGAGATGTACGACAAGCCGCTCGATCGTGGCCACGGCGCGCCGCTTCGTCTGCACCTGCCAACCAAGCTCGGCTACAAGCACGCGAAGTACTTGATGACGCTCGACGTCACACACGTGCTGCCCGAGCGCGCGGCGTATTGGAGTGATCAGGGTTACAGCTGGTTTGCAGGCTTGTAGGGATCTTGACGAAGACAGAAGAACGAAGAACGAAGAAAGAAAGTGTTTCAAGTACCGACTACCGATGACCGAGCACGCGATGTCTAAGACCCCCATCTACGAACATCCGTGGGCCGTGCGATTCGCACACTGGGCCAACGCCGTCGCGCTCAGCGTGCTCGTGATGAGTGGGCTCCAGATCTTCTACGCCTTCCCAAGCTTTGGCGCCAAAGTGCCGCAGCAGAACTTCATCGATGAGATTCCAGAAGCGGTGCGGCTCGGCGGTTGGCTGGGCGGAGCGTTGCAATGGCACTTCACGTTCATGTGGATCTTCGCGGGCGCCGGGCTGCTGTATGCGACGACGCAGATCCTGTCGGGGCATTACCGCACGGTGCTCTTTACGCCTCGCGATATCCCCGGTGTGTGGCCGATGGTGCGCCACTACTTCCTGTTTGGACCGAAGCCGCAGGCGACTGAACAGTACAACCCGCTGCAGAAGCTGGCCTACACGTCGACGATCTTCTTCGGGCTCCTCTCGCTTTCAACCGGCCTGGTCATGTACAAGCCCGTGCAGCTCTCTGTTCTCGGCCTGATCTTCGGCGGCTACCACAACGCCCGCATCCTGCATTTCGTGGCGATGTGCGGACTGCTCGCGTTCATTCCAGGTCATCTGGTGATGGTCGCCATCTACGGCTGGGACAACTTTCAATCGATGTTCACCGGATGGAAGCGTCGCCCGGAGTATTCACAGCCTTCTCAGTGACAGGTAACGGCCGGCCAGCCAGCCGTCGCTCGTGCCTTCTGCTGTGCCTCTGTGACCGTTTCATCGCGCGATCGCAGTTTTTTTGAATGGTCGGGATACGGAAAATCTGACGGGACAGGCCTCGAATAGTAGGGACATACAGCCGCGAGACTATTGTCCTGCGACGCAAAACGCGCTACGGTCTTGCGCATTGGGAGGAATCCAATGGACCGGACCTGGCTCTTGGCGCGCGTCGTTGGCGTTGCGGTTCTTGTCGGGGGTTTGGGATGGGCATCCACGGTGGATGCTCAAAGCGGCTTGGGAGGTTTGCGGGGAATCGTTGTCGATCAACAAGGCGGCGGGCTACCCGGTGTCACGATTACAGCGACATCGCCTGAGGCCCTCCGCCCACAAAGCGACGTCACGAACGAGCGCGGCGAGTACCGCCTCAGCAATCTGCCACCTGGCACCTACTCGGTGACTGCCGAGCTCACGGGATTTGCAGCGTTCCGACGGGAAGGGATTCTCGTCCGCGTCGGCGCTACCTATGCCGTCGACATCACCATGCAGTTGAGCACGGTGCAAGAGACCGTCACGGTCACAGGTGAGTCACCGATGATCGAGGTGGAAAAGCCCGGGAACGTGCTGAACATCGACGGGGAGTTCCAGCGTCTCCTGCCGATTCAGGCGCGGCGCAACTACAGCGACTTCCTCGAGCTGACACCTGGCGTCATCTCACGCGGTTTTGATGACGGCAGCGGCCGGCAGGTCTATTTCGGCCACGGCACCGAACACTTCGCCCACGTGCTCCAGTTGGAAGGCACGATTGCCACCAACTACCACGACGCGCAGTTGACCTATGTCTCGATGGGCGCGGACATGGTGCAGGACATCCAGGTGAAGACGGGCGGCGTCGATGCCAGCTCGCCGATGGGTGTCGGGATCGTCATGAACGTCGTGACCAAGAGCGGCGGCAACTCACTCAAGGGCAGCGCGGCGTTTGGCTACCAGCCGTTTGGCTGGAACGGGAACAACGTGGACAACTGCTCGGCGGCACCCGGTTGCAAGCCGGGAAGTGGCGGCACACCGACGACCGCATACGTCCGACAATTCGATGGCGCGATCGGCGGACCCGTCATGAAGGACAAGCTCTGGTTCTTCGGTTCGCTTCGACGTGCGGTCTCCGCGGCCGGGATCAGCCGCACGGCCACAGAGGTCGCCCGCCTCACAGCGTTCACGCCGAACGCCGTGCTCTTCAACAACGACAGCGAGAGCTGGCAGCCGTTTGTGAAGCTCACCGGGCGGGCTGGACGGCACGATATTCAGGGCTTCTTCCAGAACGATCGGCTGATCTTGTCGGGCGATCGCGAATACAACTACGAGAAGATCCAAGCGCAGTCCACCGGCGGTCCGCTCTACAGCGGAAAGATCACCTCGGTCTGGGGCATGCGGACGACGACGACCTTTACGGCGTCGTACAACGGCAAAGGAGGATCCGATGCCGATACGTTTGCGACATTGGGCCGCTCGGGTCCGCAGATCATCATCCACGAGAACGCCACGCCTTCGGGCAGTACGTTGCAAGGCACCGGGCGTATCCTCGAGGGCGGAAACCTCCAGTCCTACAACTTTCAACCCGCGTCACAGATCATCCTGCGCGGCGATCTCACGCACTTCCGTGACGGCTGGTTTGGAAACCATCAGTTCCAGACCGGTTTCTTCTCTGCCCCGCGGAACACGTACGACCAGCAGACCGAGTATGTGAACGGCGGTTTTGTCCTGGAGGAGCGCCGCTTGACCAACGCGAGCAATATTGCCGGCGGGACCGTGCCGTTCCATCGACGGTATCAGACACCGGTATCCCTCACGACGCGTTCCGCCCGGGATCGGGACTTCGCCGTGTATGTGCAGGATCTGTGGCAGCCGAATCAGCGCCTGACCCTCAACCTGGGCGTGCGCGCCGATTTCGTCAAGCGCTCCGACAAGATCTTCAACATCGTTCGTCAGAACAGCACCGAAATTGCGCCGCGCCTCGGTTTTTCCTATCTGGTGACGAGGGACTCACGCAATGTGCTTCGTGGCAGCTACGCGCGCGTGCACGAGCAAGTGATGGGACGCGACGCGATTACGCTGTTCGGGGCCAACGAGGCGGCCGGTCAGCGTGACGAGTACGACCTCGATGGCAATGGCTCATTCGAGACGGTAGTGAATGTTCCGGCCCGTACTGCCACGATTGCCGACTACGAGTTCGGCCCGGATCTGCACCAGCCGTACGTGGACGAGCTCATTCTCGGTTTCCGCCGGCAGTTCCCCGGCCAACTGAGCGTGGACGTCGCCGGCATCAACCGTGTCTACCAGGACATGTGGGCCCGCGTGGACGTCAACGGCATCTATCCAAGCGGACCGAACCAGCCGTTTGGTGGGTTTGGGCGAATCGATCCCGCGCGAGGCATCATCTTCCAGCAGCAGAACAACTCCTGGAGCACGTTGAACTACCGCGCCATCGAAATCACGGTCGCGAAGGGTCTCGCGAAAGGATTCCAGGCCTTGGCAGGCGTGAACCGCCAGTGGCAAAGTTTCGGCGGCACGTGGAACCCGACCGATCCTGCCCGTTTCATTCAGCCGAATGCGTTCCCGAGCGATGCCTTGCTGTACATGCCTCGAGGAAACAACGAGGACAACAGCTTGCCGATCGCGACGGGAACGACCGTCCACACGTATGGACCCACCTGGCAGAAGTACTCGATGCGATTTGGCGGCTCCTATCAGGCGCCGTGGCGCACGAGCCTCTCAGCCAGCTTCACGATTCTCGCCGGGCCGTGGTCCGGACCCATCGTCGACCAGCTCGCGGTGAACGATCCGCAGCTCGCCGTGTTCGGACCGGGGCGCACGGCCAACGGCCAGAACAATCCGCTCTCGACGCGGATGCGCTTCGTGTATCCCACGAGGGGTGAGGGACAGGTGCAAGCGCCGGCGATCAAGACGCTCGGGATCAACGTGAACAAGGCGATCGGGCTGGGCGGCAATGCTGAAGGGGTCGTCGGTGTCGCGGTCTTCAATGTGCTGAACGCCGGCAACTACGCGCAGTACAACTACAGCGGCGCGGCCGAGAAGTTCAACCCGAACTTCCTGCAGTTCCGTAACCAGCAGCCCGCGCGTGGGGCGCAGCTGACGTTGATGTTTCGGTTCTAAACGGCTCGTCAGAATCGCGGGCGGGATCGCATTCGCGGTCCCGCTCTCTCGCCTCGTAGGGCACGACTTCAGTCGTGCCTGACTCAGGCGCCCCAAGTGGCGCCCTACGACCGCAGTCGTCAAAGGCCAGGCGGCGTGAAGCGTCCGTCCGCCGCCAGCCATCCACCATCGGCGAAGAGAATCGTCCCGGTCACATAGCTCGCCGCGTCAGAGAGTAGAAAAACTGTCGGCCCTGCCATCTCGTCAGCCGCCGCCCAACGCTTGAGTGGCGTCTTGTTCGCGTAGGCCTGATACCACTCCGGCTGCGCTTTGATCGGTGCGGTGAGCGGGGTTTCGATCACACCAGGGCCGAGCGCATTGACGCGAACGCCGTGCTCACCCCATTCGGTCGCCGCGGTCCGCACGAGTTGCACGATGCCGGCTTTGGTCATCGAGTACGCGGATTGTCCGGGCTCGGTGACGAGCGATCGAATCGAAGAGAAGAGGACGATGCTGCCTGAGCGTTGTGGGACCATCAGCCAGCCCGCGGCCTGAAGCACGTTGAAGCTCCCACGCAAATTCACCCGCACGACACGATCGAATTCCTCTCCTGTGTACTTCAGAATCGGCTTCCGCACATTGATGGCGGGCGTGCAGACAACGCCGTCGAGCCGGCCGTGCGTGCTTGCGGCCTCAACCAGCGCATCGCGAACCGACGTCTCATTGGTCACGTCGATGGGCCCCGGCCTCGCCGATCCGCCCGCCGCGTTGATCGTCGCGGCCGTCGCCGCGGCCGTTTTCGCGTTGACGTCAAGGCAACAGACGCGTCCCCCCTGTTTGGCCGCGCCAATTGCGACGGCCTCTCCGATGCCCGAACCCGCGCCAATGACCGCGATCGTCTTTCCGTCCAGTCTGAACATAGGGAAAAACTATAGTGCCTGGGGTGCGTCGGCTGCACAGGGTGCCAAGGTGCCAAGGGTGCCAAGGGTGCCAAGGGTGCCAGAGGTGCCAGAGGTGTCAGAGGTGCCAGAGGTGCGGATTGGGTGATTGATTGCGCGAGGCTCACAAGATCGGCCTCCGCTTCTGGTCCCAGCACGACTGATACGCCGCGCTCGCGCAGGAGCGACTCGTTGAGTGGCGCGTAGAGGCCGTAGGCGCAGATCGTCGCCACCGGATTGATCGCGCGAATGCGATCGATCACGGGCAGCGCCAGTCGTGTGGCCGTGTGCATGGGCAAGTAGAAGGCGATGAGCTCAACATCGGCCAGTCCGTCGAGCGCGAGCTTCTCCCTCGAGAGATCGACCGTCCGCACATCGACGTCTTCGCGCCTCAACCACGCCGCCGGCGATGCCAGGCCGAAGGGCTGGCGGCCGAGGTCGTAGGTCGAGACGAGCAAGACCCTCGTCGGTTGATCGATCATGAAGAGTAGATTGTACGCGCTCTGCCGATCAGAGCGGTGTGGCCGCCAGGACGAGATCAAGAGCTAAACAGGAGATCAAGAGTTCAGGAGGAATATTTTCTCCTGATCTCCTTAGCTCCTGTTTGATTCCTCGTTATCTCGAGCGCGGGTCTAATGCCTTCACGACCAGCCCCCTAATATCGCTGGCGGTCTGCGCGTTCCGGAAGGTGGCGCGATCCAGGGGGACTTTGTAGGCCATTAGCCGCCCTTCATCTTCGGGAACCGTCGCTCCATCCCGCTCAACCACGCATCGCGCGCTTGATCGGTCTCCCAGCTTCCCCGGCCGTAGACCACGAACCGCGTGCGAGGATTGGCGAGGGCGACGTAGGCGAGGAACATCTCGAGCTTCTCAGCGGCCGGCGCGTAAAGCTGTTAAAAGAATTTGGCGTCGAGCTCGGGATTACCGAGCAGCGTCGAATCGTAGAAGCAGGACCGATGAACGACGATGAGGTCTGGATTCTCCCCGAGCGCTTGATCTTCCCGACGCACGAGGTGCCCGTCGTTTCCTTGATCAGCTTCAATGGCAGATCCCGCAGCAGATCGGTCAGATCGTCGGCGTTGGTCCCCCGGCCTTGAACGTCGCGGTCGTACACGCGCGCCGGATGTGCAGAGTCCAAACATCTTGATGGCGACGTCGCGATGCAGGCGGCTGTCCCGCGTGCGATAGACCTCGCCCTATAGTTGCGCCGTCAAGCAAAGAGAAGGTTTCCCGACCGCAGAAGGAGGATCGATAGAGGAGTCTTTATAAGGGCAGCGCCGGAGCGCCGCAGGCGCGGAGGCGCCCACCGAGATCGCGGGACACCGGCGTCTGTGGTACTGCCACGGCGACGAGGGCGGATAGGTGTGGCGATGAGAGCACGGACTTCCGTAGGCCGCTGTGGCCGTAGGATGTGAGCGCGCGCATCGTCTCCGCTACGACTCAACCTCGCCCACTGCTGCAACGGTTTGGAATGGACGGTCGAGCGGAGACGACGCGCGTTGGTCCGACATCGCATACTCAGATGTCGTCCGAGTGGTGTGTCCACTCAGGACTCTACTATAGGGCTTGCGCCGGACCAACGCCAAGCGCGCGTGGCACAGGAGAGGAGGCATAACGCGTTGGACACGATGATGATGGCGTACATCGGGTTGGATTGGGCCGACGAGCGGCATGCGGTGCATCTGCAAACCGCCGAGGGCGCGATCGAGCATTTCGAGCTCGAGCAGACGCCGGCCGTGCTCCACGAGTGGGTGGCGCGCCTGCAGCAGCGCTTTGCTGGCGGGAAAATCGCCGTCGCCCTCGAGCAACGGAAAGGCGCGGTAATCCACGCGCTGCTGCAGTACGACTGTTTCGTGCTCTATCCCATCAATCCCAAGGCGCTGGCGCGGTATCGCGAGGCGTTCCGCACCAGCGGCGCGAAAGATGACCCGCTCGATTCCGCGCTCCTGCTGGACCTGGTGGTCCGCCACCGCGACCAGCTGCGCGCCTGGGTGCCCGACACCGTCGAGGCGCGGAAGCTGCAGGCGCTCTGCGAACAGCGCCGGAAACTCGTGAATCAGCGGGTGGCGCTGACCAACCGGCTCACCAGCCTGTTGAAGCAGTACTTTCCTCAGGCCCTCGAGTGGGTGGGCGACGTCGCCTCCGTGCAGGCCTGCGACTTTCTCACGCCGTGGCCGACGCTCGCGGCCGTGCAACGCGTGCGGCCCCACACCCTCCGGCAGTTCTATCGCGCGCACAATTGTCGCAAGGCCGATGTCATCGAGACGCGCCTGGCGGCGATCGCCTGCGCCCGGCCGCTGACCACCGATGCAGCGGTCGTCGAGCCCCTCAGCCTGTCGGTCCAGGCCTACGCGACGCAACTGCGCGCGATCCTGGCCGCCATCCACACGTTCGACGATCGCATCGCCCAGGTGTTTGCCGCGCATGCGGATCACGACGTCTTCACCAGTTTTCCGGGTGCTGGTGACGTCTGTGCGCCGCGGTTGGCCGCCGCCTTTGGGACCGACCGGTCCCGATGGGGCTCCGCCGCGGAGCTGCAGGCGCACTCGGGCATTGCGCCGGTCACGGAGCGCAGTGGCAAGAGCGCGTGGGTGCATCACCGCTTGGCCTGTCCCAAATTCGTCAAGCAGACCTTTCACGAATTCGCCGACCAATCGATTCGGTTCTCCCGCTGGGCGCGGGCGTACTACGACCAGCAGCGGGCTCGCGGCAATGACCATCACGCCGCGCTCCGAGCCCTGGCCTACAAATGGATCCGAATTCTCTTCCGCTGCTGGCAGAAACGGAACCCGTACGACGAGCAGACCTACATCGATACCTTGCGGCGCCGCGGATCGCCGCTTGCCAAAAATATTGCTTGACGGCCCAACTCAGATGTCCATTCCGCC
>JBOGIV010000250.1:0-2343 GCA_050747925.1 Vicinamibacterales bacterium | reverse complement strand
TCGTGCCCCATCCACCGGCCGCCCGCTTCGGCCCAATAGCGTTTGCCATTGATCGATTTGAGCGCGTCGGGCATCCGATAGCAGGTTGGATTCGTTTCCCAGCCCGCATCGACGGTCGAGTAGCTGGCCGCAAACACTGGCCGAGCGCCGACCAGGCAGGCGCCGTGACCGACGAGCCCGGCCGTCGCGCGGATGGCGCCGCCTTGTCCGATGATCACTGCGCGGCCGTCGGTCTCCAGGTTCCAGAGGTCAGCGAGCGTCAGGGCCAGCAGCTCTCGCGGATCGAGGTTGTCGTAGGCCTCCTGAGGTTTGCCGGTGATGCGGTTGAACAAATAGTTTGACGACTGACCGTGAATACGAGGGTCCGTGCCGGTGCCGACCGTCGCGTGACCGACGCTCGTGACCGTCGGCAGGTAGTTGATCTGCGCGTGCGGGAACCAGGCGCCTTCCTTTCGCAGCCGGGTCAGCGTCGGCATCACCTCGGCGTATCGATCGAAGTAGTCCACGCGCATGGCGTCGAACACAAAGAGGGCGATCACGCGCGGACGCCCAGCGGAGGTGGGCAACGCAGCACGGAGCGGATGCCCGATAACTGTGGAAGGCGGCGGTATGCCGAGCACTGCCGCCAAAGTGGGCACGATGTCCTGCTGCGTCACGGGCGAATTGGATTGCCCCTGGCGGATGAACGGCGGGCCGTGGAACAACACCGGAATTCGCGAGTCGTACGGCCACGGCGAGCCGTGCATGAAGCCGTAGAGCGGATCACGCCTGGTGATGATGTCGCCCTCACGGGGAACGACGAAGATCTGTCCGCTGCGGCCAGGAAAGTAGCCGCGGGCGAACAGCTCGAGAAAGCGCTGGCGCTGGTTGACGGACGCAGGATTGGCCGATCCCGGCTCGGCGGTTGTTGTCGTCGTTGGCGGCGCAGATGCCGTCGCGGCTTTTTTTGTTGTCGAGACACAGCCCGCGAGAGCGAGCGACGCGATTGTGAGCGCAGCGATCGAACCAGTCATGACCACCACAGTGTAGAGGCAACCCTTTAGGGTTGCCTAACCGCTGCGTTGTAGAGGCAACCCTTGGTGCCCTGTTATCTAAAACGTCGCGATTGGATTCAGCGGAAAACCAGTACCGCCAAGAACCGGCGACGGAGCGGCGGTCAAGAGAAACTCCCATCGTTTGAGCGTTGCCGCCTGTGCCGCGACGGCTTCGAGGTCCATCACGTCGATCAACGGCAGGCCCATCGCGACGATCGCCAATTGATGGATCGGCCGGCCATTCCCTTCGACGCCTGACGGCTGCGCGTCGTTGACGGCGTCGTTGCCAAGCAACGCCACGTCGCGCTGTCTCAGCCACGGCATCACCGCTGCATGAAAGCCGGCGGCACTCCGTGCCACATTCCAAGGTCCGGTCTTCGCACGCTGCGCCCAGCGACCCGTACGAAGAAAGACGGCGTCGCCGCTTGTGATCTTGACGCCTGCGAACTTCTCCCACGCTTCGAGATCGTTGGGGTAGACGGGCGTGCCCGGCTCGAGATAGGGAACGCCACGCATCAGGGGCAGATCGACCAGAATGCCCCGCGTAAAGATCCCGTCTTTCTGATTCTCGATGCCGTTCTCCGGACACCCCGGACCATCGGCGATCTTCCCCTTGTCGAAACCGTTGTAGAGCTTGCCTTCATGGGAGTAGTGGCACAGCGAGTCGACGTGCGTGATCACCGACCCGTGGTACCAGATGGTGTAGAGATCCATCGCGTGGCCGCCGGCATCGAGCGTCATCTGCTGACCGAGCGGGCGAGGGCTGTCGGCTGCCTTGTCCTTGTCGATCGTGTGCGCGAGCGACACCGAGATGCCGTCGCGCACGAGTGAGCTGGCCAGCTTCCGTTTCTGAGGCGTGATGAGATTCAACGTGCCTCGCTGATCATCCTTCCCCCAACGTCCCCAGTTGGAGAGCTCGGTCATCCATTTCGTGATGTCTTCCTTGGTGACCACGGGAGGCGTCTGAACCGCGACACTCGAGAGTGGCGAGAGTCCGCGCTCGATGGCAACAGCGGTTGTGGCGAAGGCGACAACCGCCGCCGCAAGTTGGAGAGCACGCGTCATGACTCACCGTCCTTTCTAGGCGAACACCATCGATCGCAGAGAGCGGCGCTTCTTTCAGGCTGATCCGCTATTGTTTCGCTGACGCCCCAGAAGAAAACGTACTCTAACAGGTTTGGAGAGCCTAACCTTCGCCCGTTGGAACCAGATTGGCGCATGGTTGAGACGGATTGATGCGATTAGAGGCATCGCGTGAACGCTGGGACCCGCCCATGTCGGCTTACTGGCTGGTGAGCGACACCCTGAA
>JBOGIV010000249.1:0-8935 GCA_050747925.1 Vicinamibacterales bacterium | reverse complement strand
CCGCAACGGCGTGCGCGAGCGTAACGTGTTCTACGACGAGGGCGACTGGCCGATCACCGAAAAGGAACAGCAGCTTCGGCAGCGTCTTTACCAGCTCGAGGACGAGCAGTCGAAGAACCGCGTGTTCTGGGAGGAGTACAACTGGTACCGGCGCCACGGCGGCCTGATGCGCCACGGCGATCCCGTGCCCGCCAACACCGGCAACGAGCTGCTTCGCATCGAAGTGGATCTGCCGAAGGAACGCCTCGAGATGTTCTTCCGGCTCGAGGCCGATCGGATGGTCAACGCGGTCCTGCGCGGGTGGGAGGCGCAGCGCTTCACCGTCCTCGAGCAGTTCTTCGTCCTGCAACGAACCGATACCGGTCGGTTCCAGGAGGCCTTGAACGGCGTGACCGGTCTGGCGCACCCCATCTACATCCACACCGGCGGCCACCAGCGTGACCACGCGTACTGGAACCGCTCGGCCATGCTCCGCCTGTACGACGAGTACATCGTCCCCAACAATGCGACGCTGACGCTGATTGGTGATGTGACCGTGGATGACGCGCGATCGCTTGGGACGACCTACTTCGCTCACGTGCCCCGCGCGCCGGCGCCGCCGGCCAACATGGATGTCGAGTCGGAGCCGCCGCCTGGCGGCAGCGTGCGCCTCGACTGGCTCGAGCCGATCGAACCGACCGTGCTCGTCCGCTATCGCATCCCCGGTGTCGGCCATCCCGACCGTCCGGTGTTCGACGTGGTCGCCCGACTCCTGCGCGGCGCCAACGGCCTGCTGGCAGCGTCGGCACAAGGCGCATCGCGCCGCGGCGACTGGCAGGCCACCGCATCCAGCGCCGGATCGCAAAACACGCTGACCATTCAATCGCGCGCTGGCCGCGACGATGACCTTGACGCGTTGGAGCAAACAGCGCGGGACGGGGTCGAGCGTCTCCGTCACGACCTCGTGGACGAGGCGCGTCTGGCACGAGTGCGGCAGGAGTTTCGGCTCGACTGGGCGCTCTTGCGCGCGGAGCGCGGAGGTCTGGCGACGCAGTTCGGGTCGTTCGCGATCGCGGACGACTGGCGCACGTTGCGATCGCATTACGAGGCGAGAGGCGCGGCTACCGCGCAAGACGTGCGGCGCGTCGCCGAGCGCTACCTGGTTCCATGGAATCGAGTGATCGCGACCACACGCTCCAATCCGCAGCCGCGTGCCGAGGGCAACACGTCGAGCGCGCAACCTGTGGTCGCGCAGAAGACTGGAGGCGCGCGGTGACGCCGAGGCGTTGCGGTCGATCCCGCGTGTGGTCCGCAGCACCATCCTTGGTCATCGGCGCCCTGATCACCTCGGTGGGGTGCGGAGGAACAGCGGCTCGCGACGCCGAAGTGCTGCCGGGTCGGACGCGCCCTCTGCTCGAGCACAACTGGTCGCATCCGCGGGATCTCAGGTTTAGCGAGAACCGGTTTGCGACGGCCGACCCCGCCGCCGCGCTCATCACCACATCGTCTGGCCTGCGCGCCTATGTCATCACGGATGCGAAGGAGCCCGTGGTGCAGATCACCGCAGCCATCCCGCTGGGTCGAGGTGTCGAAGAGCCGGATGAGATGGGCGCCGCCGACCTGCTGTTACGGTTGCTCTCGCAACAGATCGACGCCCGCCTCGGATCCCAGTTCCTCGGTCGCGTTCAGGCGGATCAAGACGTCGATCTGACGCGGATCACGCTCCAAGTACTGGCCGAGGATTGGCAGCCGGCGTTATCGGCGCTGGTGGAAACGCTGCGGCAACCTCGACTCGAAACGGCGGCGATCGACGCCTACCGAACCGGGCCGGGTTTCGCGCGACAGACACGAGGGCTCGGCGGGCCGACGTTCCGTCCAGCAGTGGAGCTGTCTCGCATGCTCGCCGCCTATCCGCTCGCGCCTCCGGATCCGGGTCTCTCGGTGCGACGCGAAGCCGTCCGCGAGATCGCATCGCGCAGCCTACGGCCTCAGACGATCGTCCTGGGCATCGGAGGAGGCATCGCGAAAGACGAGGCACAGCGTGCACTGGATCCGCTCGCGGCTGCGTGGCACACACCGAACGCTCCTGCAAACACGCCCCCCATCGTTGCCACGGTCGAGACGACAGCGGATCGATTCCGGACCGTGAGCGAGCCCGGGTACACGACCTGGATCGCCGTTGGGCATCCCACGGTGCCGATCGCGGCGGCCGATGAGGCGGCGGTCGCGGTGATGATCGACATCCTGAACATCAGGCTGAACATCACCATTCGCGAGATTCGCGGACTGGCGAATGCGACGCAACTGCAGATATCAGCCAGCCGCCGTCACGACGGCCTCCTGCACGTGCGGTCTGGCGCCCGTCCAGAGTCGGTCGCGCCGATCGTTCGCTTGTCGCTTCAGGAGCTGACGCACATTCGTGAAGTGGACGGCGCGCCAACCGTCGACGAGCTCGAGCAAGTGAAAGGCGGACTCGTGCTGGGGAAATGGCAAGGCTCGCTCGATGGCGCCCGTCAGACGAGCGCGACCTATGCGAGCGAGACCGCGCGTCTTGGATCGCTCGATCGGTTGATGAACTGGCCAGCCGCCGTCCGGGCGGTGACGGCTGAAGACGTGACCGTCGCAGCGCGGAAGTACGTCCATCCAGAGAGGGCAGGAGCGGTCCTCATCGGTCAGATCGAAGAGGTTCGCCGCGCCCGGCATCCGCGCTGGCCCGTCGCGCTGGATGATGTCGCGACGGCTCTCACTCGGTGACGACAGTCCTGTTCGAGAGCTGACCGACACCGAAGTTCGGCTCAAAGTCATTCACCCAAAGTCATTCACCCAAAGTCGATTGACTTGCGCACCAGCCGGCCGCACACTCTCTGTGGTCGATACTGGCAGGACGCTCGAGTCAGGGCGTTCACCGACTCCGCGCATGCGGTTTGGGATTCTTGTCGTCTCTCTCACCTTCAGGCGACACTGATGTCGTCCAAAAACTGACCGGACAGCCTCAAGGAGTGATGCCATGACACTCGATACGATCGATTCGAGACGCCGAACGCGAGTGTGCCCGGTCGCGGTCATGCTCGGTGCCGTGTGCCTAATGGTGTTCCCGGCCGCGTCCGCGTTCGCGCAGGCGGGAGCGAATATCGGCGGGGTCGTCACCGACGACAGCGGCGGGGTGCTCCCCGGTGTCACCGTGACAGTGACGAACAAGTCGAACGGCGTGTCGCAGACCCTCGTCACTGGGGCTGAAGGCAACTATCGTGCGGTCGCGCTCCAGCCGGCTCCGTACGAGATCAAGGCTGAGTTGACGGGTTTTGCGCCGCAGGTCCGGTTGGTCACGCTGACGGTGGGTGCCGAGGGCAAGATCGATTTCAGACTCCGAGTGGCGACGGTCGAGGAGAGCGTGACGGTCTCGGGCGAGTCGCCGCTGGTCGAAACGGCCCGCTCCGAGCCGACCTCGGTGATCGTCGCCGAGCAGATTGCGACTCTCCCGGTGCTCGATCGGAACTTCCTCGTGCTCGCCCAGCTACTGCCCGGATCGGGGCCGCTCACGGGCGGCTCCACGACGTTCGCCACCACGAAGTTCGGAGGCGTGGCGGACCAGCGGAACGGCTACACGACAATCATCGATGGCGGCGACGTGGACGACACCGACTGGGGCAGCCCGATCGTCAACATCAGCCAGGACGCGGTGCAGGAGTTCAAGGTCTTCCGCAATCAATTCGACGCGCAGTACGGGGCGGCCCTCACGGCGGTTGTCACGGTCGTGACCAAGTCGGGAACCAACAATCTGAATGGCAGCGGGTATTATTTCGGCCGCGATCAGAAGCTCGACGCCCGCAACGCGTTCGCGCGCACGACGCCACCCTTCAATCAGACGCGCGCCGGCGGGTCCGTCGGCGGCCCGATCGCCAAGAACCGCACGCACTTCTTCGGTGCCGTCGAGGGCTTGAAGGTGAACGCGAACGCGATCGTGGCGCTGCCGGCGAGCAATCCGTTCTCCTCGCAGGAAAACGGCATCTTTCCGACGCCGACCCGCGAGCGAATGACCGACCTGAAAATCGACCACCAGCCGAGCGCCAATCACTCGGTGTTCGTGCGGCACGCGTACAACTACCAGCAGCTTGGCGGCACCAAGAAACCGGCGCGCGTGGAGAACGGCGTGCGGCTCACCGCCAACTCCACGGACTCGGTGGTCCGCACGCACAGCATCGTCGCCCAAGACAGCTGGGTCGTGTCGAGTAACAAGGTCAACACCCTCCGCGTGCACATCCTCAAGGACTACCTCGCGACCTTGCCCAACAGCGACGGCATCGGCGTCGTGCGTCCGTCGTTCACCTGGGGGCAGAACAGCATCGCGCCACAGATTTTCCCGCGCAAGCGCGTGACGGCGTCCGAGACGTTCTACGTCAATACGCCGAACCACGACCTCAAGGTCGGCGGCGACTACACGTATGGCGTGTTCCCTTTCGAGGCGCATTTCAACGAAAAGGGTGTCTTCCAATTCACGACCGACGCGCCGTTCAATCCCAATAACTCCTCCACGTGGCCTATCTCGCTCACGATCCAGACACCAGGCTTCTACGAGTATCGATGGCATCAGTTCACGGCGTACGCACAGGACGACTGGCGCATCGGGTCGCGCCTGCACCTCAACTACGGCCTGCGGTACGACATCGACCTGGACATGCGAATCAACGGCTTCTACGCGACCGTACTGGCCGATCCGGCGTTCGCCGGACTGGATCGCTTTCGCGGTAAGGCCGACGCCGGCACCGACCGCAACAATTTCCAGCCGCGTGTGGGGCTCACTTACGACGCGCGCGGCAACGGGTCGCTGGTCCTGCGTGGGGGCTGGGGGATGTACGTGACCCGTAATCGACCCTGGTTCCAGGTGCGCGCCCAGAACCAAACACTCAACAGCGCGGTGCGGATCGAGGACCCGAACTTCTTGCGCTTCTTTCCCGACGTCAACGCCGTGCTCGGCGGCAAAACGCCTGATCAGTTCGTCGCGGCGGGTGGCGCGCGCCTCATCGGGACGGTCTTACCAGACGATTCGGTCCTCCCGTACGCGCTCGGCACCACTGTCGGGGCGGGCTGGCAGATCAACCCAGTGACATCGCTGGACATCGACTTCGTCGACACGCGCGGCAACCATCAGCTGGGCTTCACGGACCTGAACCTGCCGGCCACGGGCCGGATCAGCGCGTCGAACCCGCGGCCAAACGCGCAGTTCACGCAAGTCCTGACGATGCAGAACTTCACGAAGAGCTGGTATGACGCGCTCCAGATGCAGCTGCGCACGCGCGTCCGCGGGTCAAACAACCTGCAGGTGTCCTACACGCTGTCGAAGAACATCCTCGACGGCGTCGACTTCTTCAACACGGTGCGCGGCACGCAGCGGACGCCGCAGGAGAAGGGCTATCACGTGCTCGACACGCTGCACAATCTCTCGTTCTCCGCGTCTACCGATCTGCCCGGCCAGATTCAGCTCAGCGGGATCGTACGGGCGCTCAGCGGATCGCCTCGGAAGATCTCGGCCGGCACCGACGTCGACGGAGACGGATCGACCACCGGCGACCGGCCACCTGGATTGACGCCCACGATCGGGCGCGGGGACCTCGATACACAGCTTCGGCTGATCAACGAGTTCCGCGCGTCGATCAATCTGGCGGCTATCGACAAGTCGCTGCTGGAGCTCGATCCGTACTTCACGGTAGACATGCGGGCCACCAAGCGGATCAGCTTCAACGACCAGCACCGCGTGGAAGTGTTCTTTGAGGGGTTCAACCTGACAAACCACGTGAACTACTCGGGCCTGAACACCAACATGAACACGGCGGCGTTCCTCATCCGCACGGCGGCGCGTCCGGCGCGGCAGATTCAGTGGGGGATACGGTATTCGTTTTGACACTGAAGGGTCTGACCCGGAGTCGGCGTCGCCAGATCCTCGCTGGAACTGCTCGCACGGAAAAAGCTTCGAATCGGTTGTCTGCTGTGAGGACGTCCAGTACTGGCAGTTGTCGGCCATTCCGTGATCGCGGAAGTCGCCCGCGCCGGTCGCTTTCAGGTTGCGGTACATCAACGCCACCTCGTCCCGCGGCGGCAGGAACCCTGCAACTCCGTCACCGATTGAAGAGTGGAGGCGTGCGTGCCTCAGCCCCAGTAGTAAACGAAATCCGACAGCGACCCGTCGGGAGGAGCCATCACGCCCGACTGATCGCGCGTGAACGTGCCATAGCTGCCTTGATAGAAGACCAGCGGCTCGGCCGAGGTGACCCGTTCGAAACGCGTGACCTCGCCGACGAGGATGATGTGATCGCCACCGGGATACGCGGCGCGCCGCGCGCACTCGAGCGCCGCCGCCACGTCGTTCAGCAGTGCGCACCCGTTCTCGCCGGTGCGAAACGGCACGCCCTCCCAGTTGTTCACCGACGGCTTCGCGAACCGGTTGGACAATGCCTGCTGGTCCTTCGCCAGCACGTTCACCGTGAACTGCCCCGAGTTTTCGAACGCTGTCAGCAGGCTCGATCGACTCGACAGGCAGAACAGCGCGAGCGGCGGATTGAGCGAGACCGAGACGAATGAATTCACCGTCACGCCGATGTGCGGGCCGCCAAGGGCACGGGTCGTGACGATGGCGACGCCGGTCGCATACAGTCCGAGCGCGGCACGCAACGCTCGCAGATCCGATTCGCCCTCGAGCATCACTAGTGTGCCTCTTTGAGCGAGCCGACGCGGGGAAGGTCGTACGCAGACATGAACTTGTCAACCATGCCAACGGCGCGATCCCAGTCATAGGTGCGGAACGCATGGCCGCGCGTCACCATGTTCGCGCCAGCATAGAACATCTCGTACTGCTGATGGCGGGAGCCGAACTCCGAGCCAACGGCATCCCAGGCGAGCTTGAACAACTTGACCCGACCCACCGAGTCGGTGGCCGGTGAACGCTGTGTCTTGTCGATGCACTCGACGATCTCCGGATTGGCGAAGTCCTCGATGGACGAGGGCAGCATGATCATGCCGCCACCCGACAACTCGCGCAGCGTGTTGACGAACTTCGGATAGAGCTGTTGGGTCAGGACCATCGCCGCATACAGGTGTTTCTTGTTGGGCAGGAAGTAGCGGCCGTAGTACCAACCGCTGGTCTCCATACCGGCGAGCATGCTCTCGACCATCGCGGCTTCCGCGGCAAGCTGGCCGAGCATCTCGCGAACCGGGGGAAAGTTGATGATCCCGTTGGTGTCGGCAATCTTCCTGGCCAGGCCTGCCAGAAATCGCAGTTTGACCATCAATCGGATTTGACACTGGTAATTCTGGTAGATGTGCGTCGGGATCGCGTGCCACTGTGACTGCGCCATCTGCACATCGTTGTGGACGAACACCCGCTCCCACGGCACCTTCACATCGTCAAAGAACAGCACGGCGTCGTTTTCGTCGTACGACGACGACAGTGGGTTGTCGAATTTGGAGACGGCGTGCCGTTCGTACGACTTACGAGACAGAATCCGCAGCCCTTTGGCGTTGAGTGGCACGACGGCGGTGAAGCTGTGCTTCTCCTCACCCGGCTTGAGCGGCTGAATCGCGCCAACGAACACCTCGTTGGCCATCGGGCAGCCGGTGCCGAGCATCTTGCCGCCGCGAATGGTGATGCCTTCCTGGTCCTCGTCGCAGACGCCCGCCACGAGGAACTCATCCGACTGTTCCCCCGCGCTCTTTCCGCGATCGGCCTGGGGGCTGATGATCACGTAGGTCAAATAGAGGTCGTGGTCTCGGGCGTATTCGTAGTAATCCCGCACTGCCGCGGCGCGGCTCGCGTTGTGGCGCTCGAACAGATCCAGGCCCATGTACATGCCCGAGATGCACGAGGCGACGTGATCGGGCGAGCGGCCCAGCATGCCGCAGGTGAGCTCGGCCCAGCTCTCGAGCGCATGCCGGCGCTCGACCAGCTCCGCCAGCGACGTTGGGAGCTGCCACATGCGATTGACGCGGTTCCCCGAGCGCGGCGACACGAACGTCATGCTCTCGAGGTTGGCGGGATCGGCCTGGTAATCGAACAAGCTGGCTGCCGTGCGAATGGTGTTGCGAAAAGCCGGGTGGGTGGTGGGATCATCGACGCGCGCGCCGTCGATGAACACGAGGCGTCCGTCGCGCAGGCTCTCGAGGTGCTTTCTGCCGTCCTTCACCATGTGCCCATCTCCTCGGCAATCATCGCCACTAGCGAAAAATCTGTGCGGGTGGGGTCAGACCCCGGGTCTGTCCCCGATGGCACGGTTCTTACGCCTCGTCGTAATAGTGCAGCTCCAGCAGCAGACAGCCCGTCTCGGACTTGAAGGGACCGTGGAACGTTCCCGGCGGACGGCAGGCGTAAGTGTGCGGACCAAACCTTTCCCCGCCGCGCCCGCTGGCATCACTGCCGACGATCAGATCGCCCGACACGAGATACACCTCTTCCCAGTAGTCGTGCACGAACGGAGCGGTCGTGAACACACCCGGCTTGAAGCGAAGATGCCGGGTTCGAAAGCCTTTCTTGTTCTCCTCATCGAGTGTGCCGGCCAGAATCTGTTGCTCGATGCCGACCGGATATCCGGGCGGCACCTCCCAGCCTCGCGTCAGATCGACTGTGTAGAACTCCTTGTGCTCTTTGTGTATCGCCATTCACCCTCCGTGGCGGCGTGTCTGGTCAGTCGACCGTGTCGAGACGGCGCATCGCGTACGTATGCTGCAGCGAGCGCTGGCGCTCCGGATCCTCCAGCTCGATCTCGAATCGTTCGCCGCCAGCGATCTCGCCATTGACAGGAAGCGTGCCGCAGAACATCACGGTGCCCGCGCGTAGCCTGGTCGGGTTCCCCATGTAACGCGACATCAAGTCCCTGGGCTCGAGCATCTTCGCCGCCGGGCCTGCTTGATAGAGCCGGCGCACTCCGTCTCGCGTCACCCACGAGCGAAGCGTCAACGCGTCCCAATG
>JBOGIV010000248.1:0-9491 GCA_050747925.1 Vicinamibacterales bacterium | reverse complement strand
GGTGGCGCGAAGGATGCGTTCGGCCAGCGTTCGTGCCTCAGCCGGTCTTCGAGCCGCCGGATTCGAGTGCGCGGCGAGCAGCCAGACGTGGGGAACCATTCCGGTCAGCAACTCGGGCGTCACGTCGAGCGCGAGTCGTATGTGCTCGAGGCCGGCGTCGGGCTCGGCGGTGGCGATCATCGCCAGTCCTAAATTCGCCTGAGCGTCCGTGTTTCGCGGATCCGCAGCCACCGCGCGCTCAAACGCCGACCGAGCCTCGGCGATGCGTCCTTCGCGCAGCAGTAATGTGCCGGTGTTGTTGTGGGCCGGAGAATGCGCCGGATCGATTCGGAGGGCCTCGGCGTAACGCGCCTTGGCCTCCGCGAGTCGCTCCTGCGCTTCGAGTGCCACCCCCTCGTTGAACAATGCGGGGGCCGATCCCGGCTGGAGGCTTCTGACCGCCTCGAAGTGCAGGAGCGCCCGCGCCGGTTGCCCGAGCGCAAGGTAGAGGCGTGCGGCATCGTTGCGGAGATTCACGTGATTGGGCTCGCGCTCCAGCACGACCTCGCTGCCGATCGCGTCTTCTGTGAACATCTTGATCGAGATCTCGCGGGTCAACCGCGCGCGATCGGCGTCCGAGTCGGTCATGACCTGAATCCAGAGGTCGGCCATTTCGTCGGCCGACCGCCACCCCCAACGTGCGCGCACCGGCGGCCGATCCGGATTGCGCACGTTCCCGACGGAGTTGTCGAAGACGTAGTCCAGCGTCACTCGCGTCCCGGCGGGGAGCCGAAACGGCGACACGTACACGTATCGGTCCTGCCAGTTCATGTCCCAGTCGTCGATGCGGATCAGCGGGCGGCGCGACCCGTCCGGCAGGTTGGCCCACGCCTGCATTGACCGCGCGCGGTAATGGGCGTGCGGCTGAATCGCATGCACCTCGACGGCAGTTGGCAACACGAACGAGTCGCTGATGGTGTGGGCTGAAGCGTCTGGAGGAATGTCGAGATCCTGACGGCCGAGACGGATCATGGTCGGCGTTTTCGACGGTTCGCGATCGCTGAAGTAGAAGCCTATGATTGGGGCGATCTCTTCGGGCTTTCCGGTAGGGCGCAGGTGGAGCTGCACGACCAGATCAGCGCCGGGCCGCAGACGCCAGCTCGAGTCGTCTGACAACACGGGCGCGAGCTGCCCTGGCGTCCAGCCGAGGAAGTGACCGTCAGGAAAGTCAGCCGAGCGCGCAATCAGACCCTCGTATCCTGGCATCGGGTCGGCCTCATCGAGTCTTCTCGATCCGCTCGTCGAATCGACGCGGATGTTGGCGTGGTGCACGGCGCGACTGCGCGGGCGAAACTGCAGGCCGCGGACATAGCGGGTTGCTGCGACGGGGACCGCGACGACGAAATTGCGGAAGATGTCTCGCCCATCGGCGCGAAGCGTGTAAATCGGCAGGCTTAGCACGAGGTCCGGCTCGCCGCGCTCCCAAGCCATCGTTGAGTCCGGCGCCGGCGCCAGGTGTGGGCCCGAACCCGGCGCCATTCCATTCCTCACCCACCTATCGATGATGGCAATTTCATCAGTCGTCATTCGGCGGGCGCCCTGAAAGTCTCCGAACCCATCTACGGGTTTCCATGGCGGCATGTAGCCGCTCTTCATGACGGCCACGATCATCGAGGCTCGGCGGCGGACGTCGTCGAGCGACGCCAGGCTAAACGGCGCGTCACCACCGGATGTATGACACGTCAGGCATCGCGATCGAGTGATGGGCGCGATGTCATCGGCAAACGTGACGGCGCGCGGTCCGGATTGTGCGGAGACGAGCGCCACACTCAGCACCGCGGTCGCCATCGCCGCGCTCGTCGATAGGCCCATCGGCGGCGAGTATGGCATACGGGCGAGCGCGGGTCCCTTCGCGAGTTTCTCCACCGCGCGTTGATCTCGGCCCCGGACTCCGATCTTCATGGGACGAACGCACGAAGATCACGATCCGAACATTGACACCATGCACGGGAGGGCGTAGGTTACTTCGAGCTTCTCACCCACCGGTCCGATAGGGAGGATTCCATGCATCCTCGGATTGTTCGCGGGCTTGTCTGTTTGTCGATCCTGTCGCTCGTTACCGCATCGGCGTTTGCGCAACGCACCACCGGCGAAATCATCGGCAAGGTGATCGACGATTCAGGCGGCATCTTGCCAGGCGTGACCGTCACGCTTCGTGGCGCCGGTGTGGCCGGAACGCCCACCACGGTGACATCGGAGACGGGCGTGTACCGTTTCCCGGTGCTGCCGCCTGGCACCTATGACGTGGAGTTCACGCTTGTCGGGTTCGCGACCATCAAACGGGAAGGCATTCCCGTCGCCGTCGGCGGCACCGTGGAGCTGGACGTGAAGATGGCCGTCGGCACGCTGCAGGAAACGGTCACCGTGACGGGGGAGTCGCCCGTCATCAGCGTGTCCACTGCGCAGGTGAGCACCGCCTACAACAAGGAGTGGGTGCAGAACGCCCCGCTGCGGCGGTTCTCCTATTTCGATCTCATCATGTCGGCGCCTGGCATCAGCCAGACGTCGCAGGTCGGATCGACCACCTCCGCCACATCGCTCGGTTCGAGCACGAACGAAAACTCTTACCACATCGACGGCACGGAGATCAGCGCGACGCCGTGGCCGAACACCGACGCGGTGGAGGAAGTTGAAGTGCTGCAGCTCGGTGCGTCGGCCGAATACGGGAACGTGCAGGGCGCTGTCTTCAACATCGTCACTCGCCAGGGAAGCAACACGCTGCACGGCGACGCCAACTATTACTTCCAGCACGACTCGCTGACGGATCGAAACACGACGCCGGCCTTCGACAACAACCGGCCGTATCACCTGGACCAGCATCGAGACGCGACGATCCAGGTGTCAGGTCCCTTTGTAAAGGACAAGTTCTGGTTCTTCGGCTCGCTGCAGTATCACCGCATCTACGATTCGCAGCCCGGCGTCGACCCGAAATCGCCATCCAAGTCCGACGCGCGGCGCGTGTTCTGGAAATTCAACTACAACATCACGCCGAACCATCGGCTGCTGCATGGCTATCACGACGACTTCTACTGGATTCCCGGCATCACCACGGCGTTCGATGCGCCGAGCAGCGTCACGCTGAGCCACGGGCACAACCCGACGCCCAACCTGGTCTATACCGGAGTGTTGTCCAACAAGACGGTCTTCGAGGGCCGGTTCTCCGGGTTCTGGCTCCAAGCCTCTGATGATCCGAACGAGGAAGGGCAGCCGTCCATCGGCATCCGGTTCGAAGATCAGAACACCGGGTTGAGAACCGGCGCCATCGGTTCGTGGGGAGAGAATCGAAGCTGGCGGTACGGGTTCCAAGGCAAGCTCTCTCACTATGCCGAGAACATGCTCGGCGGCAGCCACGACTTGAAGGTCGGCCTGCAGTACAGCACGAACGGCGCCTCGAACCTCACCGGCAACAACGACACGATTCTGACCTATAGCCAGGAGCCGGGACGGCTTTCAACCGGGACCACGCAGCTGCCGTTTTATCGCGGGACTCGAGCGCGGTGGTTTGGGACCTACGTGGACGACACGTACCGATTCGGCGATCGCCTCGTGGTGAATCTGGGTCTTCGCTACGACAATAGCGTCGCCTCCTATCCGTCGTTTCCGTTCCTCGATCAGGTCGGGAACCCCACGGGCAGAATGTCGGATCCCAATGACCGCGTGTACGACTACAGCGTGGTCTCGCCTCGGGTCGGCATCAACTACCGGGCCTTCTCCCGCACGATCTTCAAGGGCCACTACGGCCGGTACTACAGCGCGATCGAGCGTGACTACGCCGCGACCGTGCCCTCGACGACGACGCTGTTCAATTTCACGGTTGACGCGTCCGGCAACCGCGTCAACCTCACATCGACGCGCGCGGCCAACCTGCGTGTGGACGCCAATCGCAAGACTCCGTACTCGGATCAGTACATCGCCCAGGTCGAGCACGAGCTGATGACGAACCTCGGCCTGCAGGTGAACTATGTCCACAAGCGGGGCGACGACTACCCCGGCTGGGAAGACATCGCCGGCCAGTACGTGCAGGTGCCCTATGTGGACAACGTCGGCATCGATGCGAGCGGGCAGACCTTCATGCTGTCGCGTCTGGTCTCCCCGGCCAGCGATCGCATCTTCCTCCTGACGACCCCGCGAGGGCCTGACGGCCGCGGACTCTACACGCGCTACAACGGCGCGACGTTCATGTTGACCAAGCGCATGTCCAACAACTGGCAGGGTGTGGTCTCGCTCGTGCTGTCGAAGGCCGAGGGTCGGATCGGATCGAGCGCGCGAACCGGACCGGCGGGAGCTCAGTCGAGCGCGGCCGGCACATTTGGTCAGGCCGCGGCCGGCCCCAACGATTGGGTCAACACCGAGGGCCGGCTGATCGGCGACAAGCCGGTCGTGGCCAAGATCCAGCTCGTCTACAGCTTCCCCTGGGGGATCATGGCGGCGATCAACGCGCAGCACCAGACGGGACGCCTCTGGTCGCGCCAGATTCGCCCGGCGGGCCTCGGGTTCCCCGCCGCGCCGATCATCAACATGGAATCCAACACCGGCGACCGCCGTGTGGAAGACGTCGATCTCGTCGATCTTCGGGTCCAGAAGGAGTTCAGGCTGGCGCGCAGCGCGACGCGGCTCGCGCTCTTCTTCGACGCGCTGAATCTCACCAATGCCAACCACAACGAGAACGTTGGCAGCCAGCTCGGAACCGCCGCCGTCACGGCCTTCGGTGTGCCGACGCGACTCTACCTGCCGCGGCGCGTGCAGCTCGGTACGAAACTGCGGTGGTGATGCTGGCGTGACGGGTTGCGAGAAGAGCGGAGACACGGCATGAGCATCCTGCGAACCGGTTTGGTATGGTTGTTGATCGTCGGGCTCAGCACGCCGGCCGTCGCCGGCAGTTCGCTCGAGGACTCTGGAAGCGAGCGTGAAGCGAGGGCGCCGAACCCCGGCGCCCAGGCGTCCGCCGACAGCCTGCGCGCGAGCGCGGCTCGTGTGGCGGAGCAGGTGGGCCAGGCCGCACGCTCCTCGATGCCCAAACCCTACTTGTGGGTGGGCACGGGGCTGTTCGTCGGAGGAATGGCGGCGGGCCTCTACGGGTTCCTCAACAACAAGAACGGCGCTTTTCCAGAGTTTGGCGAGGCTGAGTCGACCAATACCACGCTGGGGACCGTCGGGCTGATTACCGCGTTCGCCGGAGGAACGGTGCTCTACCTCGGCACCCGGCGCGCCAGCAGTCCGTCAGTGACGTTCGGCCCGAGGGGCGTGACGGTCTCGAAGCAGATTTCGTGGTGATGAGCTCTCGCGTCCGTCCTCATCGGCGGCGCGCGCCAGTCTTGTCATAAGCGGCCGCGTGGGCATGGATCTCGCGCGCGAGATCCAGTTCCCCGAGCTGGCGCGCGAGCGTGACTGCTTGGTGCGCGGTGTTGCGCGCAAGATCGAGCCGACCAGCGGCCGCGTAGGCGGCGGCAACGGTGTCGAGGACGCGTGGATCGCGGCCGCCGGTCTGATCCCGAACAGCCAGAGCCAGGCGCAGCGCCAGCGCTGGGTCCCGCACGGCAGGGTCGGGCGCGGTCGCGAGCAGCCGCGCCAGGTTGTGCGCGATCTCGTGGTCGCCAGGATGGCGGCCCAGCGCCTGTTTGAGTACTGCGACAGCGTCCGCATGACGGGCCGTCTGCATCAAGGCGAATGCCAGAGCGTTTGCCACGGCGCGGTCGTCTTGAGAAGACGGCGGAGCAGTTTGTGGTCGGACCGCAGCGTCCATGGCGATTTGTAGATCGGTCGCCGCCTCAGCGAAGCGTCTCCGCCCGACCAGCGCCATCCCACGCGCCGCGCGGGCGTGCAACCTCGTCGGATCGACGGCGAGCGCGCGCGCATAGGCATCGATGGCGGCGTCGATCTCGCCCGCCTGCGCCAGGCGATCCGCCTCACGCTCCGCTCGCACAGCGCGGATGATGTTGAGATTGTGCCGTGCGAACGCATGGTCCGGCACCAGCTGCAGCGTCTGCTCGTACCGAGTCATTGCTTCTTCTTCACGCCCGGCGTCGGCAAGCGCGATGGCCAGGTTGTAGGTTGCGATATCGTTGCGCGGATCGAGCTCGACGGCGCGCGACCACAGGGCGACCGAGTCGTGCCACCAGAGGGTTTGACGACGGGTTGCCGCGCCAAGGGCGAGCGCCGCGCCAAGCCCAAGTACCGCCACCACGGCTCTCCTGCGGCGCCCTCCGGCGCCGATTGGACTAGCGAACGACTCTGCCGAGGCGACCGCAGTCGCGGCGACGCCGATCACCAGCGACACGACAACACCGGGCAGATACATATAGCGGTCCGCGGTCGCCTGTTGTCCACTGGGAGTCAGGCCTATTGCGGGTGCCAGGAGCAGCAGATAGGCCGTCCATGCGACCGCGAGCACAGGCCAGCTCCCGCGGGCGCGCCACGCCGCGACCGTGATCGCCGCGAGTCCCGCCACGTTCAAAGCCAGCGGGATCCAATCGAGACGTGGCTCAATCGGCAGAGGATCGAGCGGCGTGAGCTGCAGTGGCAGCAGGGTTCGGCCGAGGTAGACGAAAGGAGCGGCCGTCGCCAGCGCGAGCCGCGCGCCGGGACCGATCTCCTGGAGAGTCGCCAGCTCACGAGCGTGCGCTTCTGCGAGCGCCACGCCAAGCGCGATTGCGAAGAACGGCAGTTTCTCCAAGAACAGCCTGTTCCATGTCACACCGCCGAGCAGTTGCTTCTTGGCCCCATGCTGAAGTCCGCCATCGCGCTCGCCGGTCAAACGTCGGAGCGGATACACATCCGCCGCCAGCAGGACCAGCGGAAACGCGATCGCGCTCGCGCGCGTGAGTTGCGACAGCGCATACGCTCCGACTGAGAGACCCAGCCATGCAGACCTGGACGTGACGGCCTTTGTGCCGAGCCCAGCCGCAGGCCGCAAGGTTGAGGTCGCGGCTTTCAAGTACGACAGGAATGCCGCCAGCAAGAACGTCAGCGACAGGACGTACGGGAAGGCGCTGGCCCACGCCACGGCTTCGACGCGAATCGGATGCACAGCGAAGACGAATGCCGCCGCCACCCCGGACAGTTGAATGCGCTTGGTCTCGAGGTTGGCGAGGGTCGCGAGACGAACGCCGATGAGATAGACGAGTGCGGCGTTCAGCAGGTGACTCAGCAGGCTCAGTCCGTGGAAGGCGGCCGCGTCGAGCCCGAAAAGCGCCATCGTCTGCGACCAGACCAGCCAGGCGAGCGGCTGATAGTGCCCCATGGCGTTCGTCGTGAAAGCCCACGCCACCACGCCGGACGTGGCGAGGTGCGGATTGTTCTGCAGGGTGACCGGATCGTCCCAGTTGACGAACCCGTTCTCGAGCAGCGGCAGAAAAGTGAAGAGCGTGGCGATCAGAACGGCAACGATCGCGGACAGGTGGCGGAAGAACATAGGCGCCGCGGGCAGCGTACTACGCGTCGTGGTCGATCGCTGGCTGAGCCGCGAACGATTCATGGTCCCGATCGGTCGTGTGCTCGCAGTCGTGCGCTCGGTTGGCTGACTGTGTGCGAGACACGACGCCGCGGACGTATACTGCGCGCGAGGAGGACCTCACATGCGCACCGGAGTCGCCATCGGCGCATTGCTCGTCGCTTTTTCGGCCGGCCACCTCGCCGCACAGCCGCCCGCGGGCCCGCAGGATCAGCAACCGGGCCTCAAGTGGTCGGACGAACAGATCAAGAAAACGGCCCAGCACGTTCAGGCCGGGCGGAAGCTGACGCCGAAGACCTGGCCGAACGGCGCCCGCGTCGCCGTCTGTCTGTCGGTGGACCCCGACAATTTTTCCATCACGCTCAACGCCGGCAACACCAACCCGGTGGCGATTTCCTCCGGTGAGTACGGCGCTCTCGACGGGCTGCCGCGCATGTTGAAGCTGTTCGACAAGCACAACATTCCGGCGTCGTTCTACATCCCCGCCGTCGCGGCGATGATGCACCCGGAAATGATCCAGGAGATCAACAAGCGGAAGCACCATGAAGTGGCCATCCACGGATGGATTCACGAGAACCCGATGACGTTGGACGATCCCGTCGAGGAGTGGCGGCTGATTTCGCAGGCCATGACCTTGCTCGAACAGCAATGGGGCCGTCGTCCGGTCGGCAACCGCAATCCATCCTGGACGATGAGCACGCACACCATCGCGCTGCTGAAGAAAGCGGGGCTCCTCTACGACAGCAGTCTGCAGGCGATGGACGAGCCCCACGAGATTCTGCTCGACGGCCAGCCCACCGGGCTCATCGAGCTGCCCGTGAACTGGATCATCGACGATTCGCCGATGTACGGCGCCGCCGGCGACTTCCCATCGCCGCGGATGATCATGAACACCTTCAAGGACGACTTCGACGGCGCCTACAAGGAGGGGACGGTGTTCATGCTGACGATGCACCCGCACATCACGGGGCAGCGGACGCGCATCGGCCAGCTCGAAGAACTGATTCTCTACATGAAGTCGAAGCCTGGCGTCTGGTTCGCGACCGCTGAAGAGATCGCCAAGTGGATCAAGCAGCAGTCGGGCCTCACCAATACGGCCGGGCGGTGAGGAGGAGGAGGCCATGCGTCGCATCACCCTTGCAACGTCGGTCGCAATCGCCCTCTCGATCTTCGGCGCCGCGGCGCAGCAGGCGCAGCCCGACAATCAGTCGGGGAGAAAGTGGACCGAGGCCCAACTGCGTGAGGCTTCGGGCCACGTGCGCTCCGGCCGGGCGCTCACGCCAAAGGCGTGGCCGAACGGCGCACGCGTCGCCGTCGCCCTGACGTTCAACATCAGCAACTCGGCGAATCAGCTCGCGCGCGGCGACACCGCGGTCGTCGCGATGACGGGCGGCGAGTTCGGCGCCGCGCAAGGCCTGCCGCGTGTGCTCGAGCTGCTCGATCGCCACGGGGTGCCGGCCACGTTCTTTGTCGCCGGCGTCGCCGATCTGGTCCACCCGCAGATGGTGGCGGAGATTGTGAAGCGCAAGCGCCACGAGATTGGGCTCCTCGGCTGGAGCGATGAGAACGTCGCCACGCTCAACAACGCCGCCGAGGAATCGCGGCTGCTGACGCGCGCGGTCGAGCGTCTGACCGCGTCGGCGGGGCGGAAGCCGATCGGCGCGCGGGGACCGTCGGGGACGGTGAGCCCGCACACGATGGGATTGCTGAAGCAGGCCGGCCTCCTCTACGACAGCTCGCTGCAGGCGAGGGACGAACCGTACGAGGTGCTGCTCGAGGGACAGCCGAGCGGCATCGTGGAGTTGCCCAACAATGTGTACCGCAACGACCAGCGCTTTCTGACCTCAGCCCGCACAGGACCCGGGCTGCTGCCGTCGCCCGAGTTGATCTTCGAGACATTCCAGGACGATTTCGACGTCGCCTTCCGGGAGGGGACTCTGTTCGTCCTGACTCTGCACCCACACGTCGTCGGCATGCGCTCGCGCATCATCTACCTCGACCG
>JBOGIV010000247.1:0-7523 GCA_050747925.1 Vicinamibacterales bacterium | reverse complement strand
GGGCAGCGTCTTCCCGATGATGTAGGCCGCGGGGCTGAGCGGCGCCATCCTCACCTGCTCCATCGTGCCGCGCTCCTTTTCGCGAACGACAGAAAGGGCCGTCGACACGACAGCCGTGATCATCGAGATGTATGCGATGAGACCCGGCACCAGAAAGAGCGCGCTCTTCAGCGACGGGTTGTACCAAATCCGCGGCTCGGCCGTGATGGAGGGGCCTGGTGCCGGCGCGGTCGAGACCAGTGTCGATCCGGACGCCATCAGCCTGGGGGCGACGTCAACGAGCCGGGCGGCGCTGAAGTTGCCGACGAGCGCGCGCGCATAGCCGACCGCGGTCGATGCCGTGTTGGCGTTGTCGCCATCGATCACGACTTGCACGGTGGTCGGCCTCAGCATCTCGAGATCGCGGGCGAAGCCGGAGGGAATCGTCAGCACCAGGCGGACTTCGTTGCGGTCGATCAGACGCTCCAGCTCTGCGTCGGAGTCGACCTGGCCGACGAAATCGAAATAGCCTGAGTTCGCAAACGATGAGACGAGCTCTCGGCTTGCCGTACTCCGGTCGCGATCCTGGACGGCCAGGCGCAGATGGCGGATGTCGAAGTTGAGCGCGTAGCCGTACAAGAGCAGAAAAAATGCCGGCACAAACAGCAGGATGACGAGCGTCCGTCGATCGCGAACGATCTGACGGAGCTCCTTGGAGCCAACCGCGAGGACCTGTCGAATCACGCCGGCGCTCCAGCACGCTCGACGACGTCGAGGAAGACATCCTCGAGCGATGGTGAGACGGCGCCGACGGACTGGACCTCGATCCCTGCCTGCTTCAGCGCGTTCTCCAGCGTCGCCGGCGGCGTGGACCGGCTGCGCAGCACGGCGTGAACCGTCGTGCCGAACAAGCTCGTCTTCTCAACCGTTGGAAGGCCGTCGAGCACCTGCATCGCGGCGACTGGACGCGACGCGTTGATCTCGACGATCGGGCGCGCCGCAAAGACATTTTTGAGCTCACCAGCCGTGCCGAGCGCGGCAAGACGGCCCGCCTGAATGATCGCGATGCGATGGCAGTGCTCTGCCTCATCGAGATAGTGCGTCGTGACGAGCACGGTCACGGCTTGACGTGAGAGGTCGCCGATGAGGTCCCAGAACCGACGCCGGGACAGGGGATCGACGCCGCCGGTTGGCTCGTCGAGAAACACAATCGACGGCTCGTGGAGGATGGCGCATCCAAGCGCCAGGCGCTGGCGCCATCCGCCGGGCAATTGGCTCGTCAGCGTGTTCTCCCTTCCCTGCAGGCCGGCCATGTCGATCACAAATCGCCGACGCGCGGCCAGACGATCGCCCGAAAGCCCGTACACGCCGCCGAAGAAACGGATGTTCTGATCGACCGTCAGCGCTTCGTATAACGAGAACCGCTGCGACATGTAGCCAATGCGGCGCTTGACGCCTTCAGGATCCTCGCCCACGTCGACGCCGTCGATGAGCGCGGTGCCCGCCGTCGGACGCAGCAGTCCACAGAGCATGCGAATCGTGGTGGACTTTCCAGCGCCGTTGGCGCCAAGAAAGCCAAAGACCTCGCCGGGCTCGACCTGAAACGACAGGTTGTCGACCGCGACAAACGATCCAAAGCGACGCGTGAGGCCGCGGACGTCGATGGCAGGCATCAGGGTCTCCCGATGGCGCGGTCGAGCCGGGCTTCGGCCAATCGCACGCCGGCGAGGGCTCGCGTGCGGGCGAGCTCGGTCTCGAGAAGCGCGACCTGCGCGACCAGGACGTCGGTGCTGGTGGCGACGCCGGCGGTAAAGCGGTCGGCGACCACGCGTCGGGCGTCGGCGGCGCTGGCCACGGCGGCGGCGGCGGCCTTGACTTGAGCGCGACTGGAGTCGAGCTCGAGCAGGCGCTGCCTCAGGTCGGCGGCAACCACGCTATCGAGTTCGGCCATTCGTTCGCGGATCGCGGATGCCAGGGCGGCGGCCTCTGACATCTGCGCTTGGGCGCGGCCGAAGTCAAAGAGCGTCCAGGCGACGTTCACCGACAGATCCCACGATGGCTGCCACTTGTCCTGGCGCGGGAAGATGTGCGGATTCGGATTGGCGTAGTCGACGCCGCCGCCGAAGGCGATGGTCGGCTTTCGCGCCGCGGCAGCCGCCTGTTCTCGCGCCTCGGCGCCGCCGAGCCTGAGCGTCAGCGCCCTCCGTTCCGGGCGCTGGGCGAGCGCCCGCTGGACGGTGTCAGACACCGTTCCAGTTTCTGCAATGTTGGGCGAACTTGATGCCAATGTGTCAATGAGATCAAGGACGGCCTCCGGATCGACGCCGACAAGCCGTCGCAAATCGACCACAGTGGATTCCCGAATATTGCGCGCCTCGATGAGCTGTGCCTCCTCGCGCGACCGCTGGGCGGCCAGACTCGAGATCTCGTTGGGAGGGACGAGTCCCACCTCGAAGCGCTGGCGCGCGTCGCGAAGCTGGGCATCCACGCGGGCCATCGACACCTCGAGCACGCGAACGGCCTCTCGGCCGGTGACCGCCGCCCAGTAGGCGCGCACGATTTCCAGACGCAAATCGGCGCGCGCGGCCTCCAGATCCGATCCCACGGCCTGCGCCTCGGCATCCGCGGCACGCTCCAAGGCGTCCGCTCGACCGGCGGTATAGATCGGCCATTGAAACGAGAGGCGAGTGAGAACGTTGTCGGGAAGGTCGGGATAGAGCACGCGTGTCACGCCGCCCTGCGTGAGAGAGAACTCCGGCACGTGATTGGTGCGCGTATAGCCGGCACTGGCGGCCACCGACGGCCGTTCCGATAGCCGAGTGACGCGCACGGATGCCTGAGCACCCTGCTGCCTCGCACGGATCTCCGCCAGCCGATGGCTCGTCTCGATGCCGCGCGAAACGGCATCGGCGACGCTCAACCTGATCGGGGTCGCCGGCTGTGCCCAAACGGGTCGATGGGCCGCCGCCGTCACCACTGCGGCAAGGACAACAATCGCGGTTCGAGTCATGGCACTGGTGTCTCTGGATTGGTGGACAACTTGGCGATGAACACGTCTTCGAGCGACGGTCTGATGGCGCGCATCCCGCCGACCTCGAGGCCGGCTTGCTGTGCGGTCTGGCGAAACGCGTCCTCGGCCGCCGCGGCATCGCCCTCGTTGATCCACGCGTGCAGGCGATCCCCGAACACCTGTGCACGGGTGGACTGGTTTGCCGCCATCAACCGCCGCAGCGCTTCACGCGGCGACTTGACGAGGACCTCGAGGAGCGTCCCTGGCAGGCCCGCGCGCAAATGACCCGGCTGATCGAGCGCCAAGAGCCGCCCCTCGTGCAACAGGGCGATCCGTGAGCAGCGCTCGGCTTCGTCGAGGTACGGCGTGGACATCACGATGGTGATTCCCGACACGAGAAACTGTGAGAGCAACTTCCAGAATTCGCGTCGTGATACCGGATCGACACCGGTGGTTGGCTCGTCGAGCACAATCACCTGCGGCTCGTGGACCAGCGTGCACGCCAGCGCGAGCTTCTGCTTCATGCCGCCCGACAAGTGGTCGGCCAGCCGGGTCCGGAACGGCGTGAGCTGCGTCATGTCGAGCAGCCGATCGCGCCGCGCCTTGTAGTCGGCGACGCCGTGGATCTCGGCAAAGAAGGCGATGTTCTCGTCGATGCTGAGATCGCCATAGAGGCTGAAGCGCTGAGAGAGGTAGCCGACGGCCGACGTGATGGCGCGATGCTCCCGGACCGGATCGCGACCCAGCACGCGAACGGCGCCGCGATCGACGTGGAGCAATCCGCAGAGCGCACGAATCGCCGTCGTCTTTCCGGCGCCGTCGGGCCCGATGAGACCAAACATCTCGCCTCGATCGATGGAAAAGGAGATCTCCCGGAGCGCCTCGACGGCCCCGAACAGTTTGACCACACGCTCGAATTCGACAATCGGGGTGGGCATGTTCGCGCTTTCTTGCTTCGGTCTTCGTTCTTCTGTCTTCATCAACTGCTGACCAGGACGCACTATTTCGTCGTGACAGAGGCTTGTGGCAGCACAAACTCCGCCTCCACCGGCATTCCCTGTTTCAGCACGCCGTCCTTGTTGTCGGCCGACACGCGAATGCGATAGACGAGCTTCGATCGCTCGTCTGCGGTCTGCACGTTGCGAGGCGTGAACTCCGCTTTCGGCGAGATGTAGGTGATTGTTCCAGCGACGCCAGCGCCTCCGGCGTCGGTGAAGATCGTGGCGGGCTGGCCGATCTTGAGCGTCGGCACGATCGGCTCGGGTACGAAGACGTCGGCCCAGGCACGATCCATGTCAACAATCACGACCGCCGGAGTGCGGGGACCGATCGTCTCACCCGCTTCGACGAGCGTCTGGGTGACGACTCCACCGACCGACGATACGAGAGTGGCGTCGTGCAGGCTCTTGTCGATCGTCGCGATCTGAGCCGCGGTCGCGGCCACGCGCGCTCGGGCGGCTTCGATCTCCTCGCGCCTTGCGCCAGCCTGCAGTTTTGCAAGGAATCCTTCGGCGGATCGCACGCGGCTGTCAGCGGCGGCCACACGTTCGCTCGCCACCTTCCGTCTCGTCTCGGCATCGTCTCGCTGCTTCTTCGATCCTGAGTTGTTCTTGAGCAGCGTGTCGAACCGTTCCAGATCCTGTTCGGCGCCCTCGAGTTCAGCCTTTGTTGCCGCGGCTTCGGCTGTTGCAGTCGCAATCTGCGATTCGGCCTGACGAATGTCCTCTTCCCGAGAGCCCGCCAACAGCAGCCGCAACTGCGCGTTGGCTTGCGCCCGTTCGGCCTTCGCGCGCTGCATGGCGAGCTCAGCTTCCCGGGAATCGAGCGTCAAGATCGTTTGGCCAGGCTGAATCCGGTCGCCGATCTTCACGCTGAGCGTCAGGATTCGGCCGCCGGCGTCTGGCGCCAGCCGCACTTCGGTGGCTTCCACGTGACCGCTCGCGCGAAGCCGATCGCTTGGCGCTTCGTTGGCGCAGGCTGTGGAGAGAATGACGAGAGACACGAGGAGGATGGGTCGTCGCATGGATCAGCTCTTCGTTGTTGGGGGTGTGTCCGCTTCCGTGCGAAACGCGCCACGGCGAGACCTCGCCGAAGCCCGCGGAGCACGGTGATCGGGCGAAGGAGGGTCGAGGGCCAGGATGCGGTGCGCCGCTTGTTGCAAATGGTTGACGAGCTCGGCGTGGGAAATCTCGACGAGCATCGGCAGGTGTTCGCGACCGGGTTGCGCCGCGATGCGCTCGCGAGCCGTGTTGAAGACCAGCGGGCCGATGATCGAGGTGTACGCCAGCACGGGATGCATCGGGCGAAAGACGCCGGCGGCCTGGCCTTCTAGGAGGATCCCGCCGAATGCCATGAAGACCGTCCGCAGCAAGCCGAGCGTGGCCAGGTCGAGGTGCGGCGCGCCCTCGGCGATTTCCCGAAGCATGAGCGTGGGAAACCAGGGACGCTCGTCCGCGAGGCGAGCGAACGTGAGGATGAAGCGATCGATCTTGTCGACGGGAGCGAGCTGGGCGTCAGCGATCTCGGTGACCGCGGCGCCGATGGCACGCAGCATGTCGCGAACCACTTCGCGATAGAGCTCCAGCTTGTCGCTGAAGTGGTAGTAGATCATCGCCTTGTTCACTCGAGCGCGGTCGGCGATGTGGTCGACGCCTGTGCCGGCGAACCCGTGCGCCGAAAAGGCGGCCGCGGCCGCGGAAAAGACGGCGTCTCGGGTGTCGAGTCCCAGGGCCTTGGCGGACCGGACTGCCGCGCGCTTTTTGGCGGTTTTGCGGCGCGTTGGCGCGTCTGGCGTAGGGCGCGGTGTGCCGTGCGGGTTCACAACTAACTAGTTAGTTAACTCGGGCGCCCGTCGGCTGTCAAGTGCGCAGAAAACAGTCCCCCTTTCTTGGGCGCCCCTGCTCCGGCCACACTCAGGCAGAATGGGGACAGTCCCCTCCCCGTCCCCTCCAAAACCTGAAGGGGACCGTCCCGCTGTGGAGATACTGGACGCGATGGCCACAATCGTCGTCGCTGGTGGCTCCGGCTTCCTCGGCCGCTACCTCCGCGCCCGGTTCGAGCGCGACCGCCATCGCGTCCTCACCCTGACTCGACGCCCCAAACCTGGCGTCGCAACCGACCTTCACTGGCAGCCTGATGGAAATCGCGGGCCCTGGGCCGATCGGCTCGAAGGCGTCGAGGCCGTGTTCAATCTGGCCGGCGAAAATATCGGCGAGAAGCGCTGGACCACCTCACGCAAGCGCGCGCTTCGCGAGAGCCGCCTCCTCTCAACACGTAGTCTCGTGGACGCCGTGCAGAAATGCCGGACGCCCCCGCGAGTGTTTGTCAGCGCCTCGGGATCGAACTACTACGGCGCGCATGGCGACGAGCCGGTGACCGAGCGGAGACCCCCCGGCCACGACTTCCTCGCCGAAATGTGCGTCGCGTGGGAACGTGAGGCCTCGCGCCTGGCCAACCATCCCACCACCCGTCTCGCGATCGCTCGAAGCGGCCTCGTGATGGGCGTCGACGGCGGCGCGCTCAAAGAGATGATTCGCCCCTTCCGATTCGGCCTCGGCGCGACGCTCGGTACGGGCCGGCAGTTCATGCCCTGGATTCACGTCGACGATTGGACCGAGATGGCGGCATGGCTGGTCGCAACCGACGCGGCGCGCGGGCCATTCAACTTCACGTCGCCAACGCCAGTCACGAATCGAGAGTTCACCAAGACCCTCGCCAGCGTCCTCCGTCGCCCCGCCGTCTTTCAGGCGCCAGGCTTCGCGGTCAAGCTGATCCTCGGTGAGGTCGCCGAATTCCTCCTCACAGGCCAGCGCCTGCTCCCCGCGCATGCGGAGAGAATGGGATTCCAGTTCCGGTTTAGAGAGTTGGAGCCAGCGTTGCGGGACTTGTTGAGGAAGTAGAAGGTTTTACTTTGTGTATTTGCCGAGTACGGCCCGCCATTCAGCGACCGGCGCGGGCGCGCCGCCGAGTCGATCGAAGATGAGTTGCGAGGTGCGATACGCCGTGCCGTAGAAGCGTTCGTTCGCGTCGCGGTCCTGGCTGAACGTGGAGCCTTCGAGCGTGACGCCGGCGAACAGTCCTCTCGAACGAGAGTAGCTCAGAATCTGCGCCCGCATCTGAACGTCGGTCGCCGCGCTCGCATCACGGCCCACCGGACCTGCCGCGACCGACGCTCCGGCCCCAACTTTGAACTGATTCTGAACCAGCTGCTTGAGGCCGCGTTGATCGTTGACGATGAGAATCAGATCGATCGCCTGCACGCCGATCTGGGCGCCGACGCTGCCGCCGGTGATCGTCAGGAACGCGGGCGACGACCAGGTGCCGCTCTTGGCATCGCGCGCGCTCAAGATGCCGCGGCCGCGCTGTCCTCCGATGCCCAACCCGGCCTTGATGAGGCCGGGAAAGACCGCCACACCCTCGGCCTTTTCCATAATCGACCGTGGTATGCCCTTGTCTTCGGCCGCCATCATTTCTGACATCACCGTCGTCGCTTCTGCGACGCGTTTGGCTTCGTCAGACTGCGCGGCGGGACGCG
>JBOGIV010000246.1:0-5903 GCA_050747925.1 Vicinamibacterales bacterium | reverse complement strand
CGGGTACTTTGGCGGAAGGCCCGCCGCGAGTGACGCCTGACGTTGGGCGTCGAGCGTTTCCGGGGTGCAGAAGCAGTAGTACGCCTTCCCCATCGTAAGAATGTGTGCGGTGTGATGCTCGTAGATGGGCAGACGCTCGCTCTGCCGATAGGGGCCGAGCTCGCCGCCAGCCTCGACACCCTCATTCCACTGCAAGCCCAGCCATCGAAGGTCTTCGAGAATCGCGCGCTCGGAGGCGCGAGTCGAGCGCTCCGCATCGGTGTCCTCGATGCGCAGGATGAACATCCCACCGTGCCCGCGCGCCAGCAGCCAGTTGAAGAGCGCCGTTCGCGCGTTGCCGACGTGAAGGTGACCGGTGGGAGAAGGAGCGAAGCGAACCCTCATCGTCATCGCTTCGCCAGCAGGGCGACGGCGTGGCAGGCCATTGACTCGCCACGGCCCGTCGCGTCGACGCCCTCGTTGGTCTTGCCTTTGATGCTGACGGCGTCCACGTCGACCTCGAGCGCGGCGGCGAGATTGCCGCGCATCGCGTCGAGATGCGGCAGCAGCTTGGGCCGCTCTGCGATCACGGTCACGTCGACGTTGGAGACGCGGTAACCCAGGGCGTGCACGCTGGCCGCGGCGCCTCGCAACATCGCGAGGCTGTCGGCGTTTTTCCACCTCGGATCGTTGTCAGGAAAGAGTCGGCCGATGTCACCGGCCGCGGCGGCCCCGAGCACGGCGTCAGTCACGGCGTGACACACGATGTCGGCGTCCGAGTGCCCATCCAGCCCGAAGTCGAACGGGACTCGGACGCCTCCAAGGATGAGCGGGCGGCGCGCGACGAGCCGATGCAGGTCATAGCCGGTCCCGATTCTCAGCGCCGCCGTACCCTGCACCCTTGCACTCTGCACCCGTGCTCGCGCATCTTCGAGATCTTGTGTCGTGGTGATCTTGACGTTGGCGACGTCGCCCTCGACGAGCCACACCGGGAATCCTGCCCGCTCGGCGAGAGCCGCCTCATCGGTCGCGTCGCGATCGCCGGCCCGCGCGAGCGTCTTGGCGAAGACCTCGCGACGAAAAGTCTGCGGTGTCTGGGCCAGGAAGATGTCCTCGCGCGGCAGGGTGGTTCGAATGGCGCGGGCGCCGTCAATTGGCGCGGATGCGTGCTTCACCGTGTCGCGGGCCGGGACCGCGGCGATCGCGGCGCCGTGGGTCATCGCGGCGTCGATGGTGCGGCCGATCACGGCCCGTGTGACGAACGGCCGTGCCGCGTCGTGAACGAGAATCACATCGGCCTGCGAGGACGTGCGAGCGAACGCCTTGGCCACCGAGTCTTGACGACGAGTCCCGCCGGCCACGACCGTGACCGGCAGCGCAAATCGATCGGACCACGTCGACGCCGTCGCCGGCAGGTGCTCGGCCGGCACCGCGACGACGATCTCGTGGATGTGACGGCTCTCGGCCACAGCGGTGACGCTCAGGTCGAGCATGGTGCGGCCATCGATTTCGAGAAACTGCTTTGGCCGCTCGGCCCCAAGGCGCGCGCCCCGTCCACCCGCGGCAATGATCGCTGAGACAAACATGACGACTACGGCTCCAAGGCTTCCGCGTCCGCGAGATCCTTGAGACGGCCTGTTGCCTTCTTGTTCAGGATGAAATCCTCCCGGCCAATCACGTCCACCTCGATCTCGCCGAATAGGTGTCGCACCCGTCGGGGCCATGCGTGCTCGAAGGCAAGACCCGTCAATTCCGTCAGGATGTCGATCCGTCCCGGCGGAATACCGATCTGATAGGTCACGCCCTCGCGAGCAAAGTCTGCCTCGCTCATCGCGGTCACTGGCGCGCCAAACGCTGTGAGCGCGCGCATCACCCGGCCCGCGTTCACTGGTGTCGCGTCGACCCAGATGTCAAGGTCGCCCGTCGCGCGAGGTCGTCCATGCGCGCCAAGGGCGTAAGCCCCGACCACCATGAAGCGCACGTCAGCGTCGCCGAACGCTCGCAACAGATCGATGAAGTCCGGGTTCATAGGGGGGATGACCCGCCAACTGCCACTGCTCCTCGCTCAGGCGCCACACCATCAGGAGTCGTTCGCGAACGGGAAGCTGCCTCCAGAATTCCCTGTCATGGCTGTCGGCTTCCCGTGCAGAGGCAAAACGACGAACCGTCATGCGTGCAGCTCGATCGCTGGCGGCCATGCCTGGATTATCCCTTATCCTTCCGGCTCGTCGGGCGAGCAGACCTGTAATCGGCCGGTCCTGTGACGTTGACGCCAGGCACGCGGCTTGGTCCTTATGAGTCGTCGCGCAGCGGTTTATTGTGAACAATGCGCTAGAGGAGAATCACAGGAAGATCAGGGAGATTCGGGGAGATAGAATTGGATCTGACAAAGATTGACTCCCTGATCTCCATGACCTCCCTGTGATTACTTCTGTTACGCAGACAGACTCTAGACCGCGCGGAAGGCGGAGCGCTCACTGTCATCCTCAACTGGGCGCAACTCGTGAAGTAGGCGCACCTGCTAAGATCTCGGGAGTGTTCGGAGGTGTTTGGATGATTCCTCTCACTCGCATTCTTGCTGCGGTCGCGGTTAGCTCGCTGCTGGCGCTCGACATCGCGCAACCGCTCGCTGCTCAATCAGCCATTGCGATCGAAGTGTTGATGGCGGCGCCGTTCCCGACCGAGCTCGTCGCCGCGCCGGCTGGCGGCCGCCTCGCATGGGTCAGCAGCGCCAGCGGCGTACACAACGTGTTGATCGCACAAGGACCAGAACACAAGTGGCGCGCCGTCACAAGCTACACCGGCGACGATGGTCTCTGGATCTCCGAACTGGGTTGGACGAGCGATGCCGAAACCATCGTCTACGTCCGTGGTGACGGCGCGAATCGCCAAGGAGAGTCGCCAAACCCGGCGCAACTACAGACCGGTACCGAGCAGGCCGTCTATGCCGTTGACGTGGACGGCGGAACGCCGCAGCGTCTCGGGACCGGGAACAGTCCGATGCCGTCACCGCGCGGCCGCCGTGTGGCGTGGGTTTCGCGTGGGCAGATCTGGAGCGTCGACCTGGCCACGAGCGAGAAGCCAGCGCAGTTCGTCAATGCCCGCGGCAGCGCCTCGGGCCTCGCGTGGTCGCCCGATGGATCGATGCTCGCCTTCACAAGTGGCCGTGGAACGCACAGCTACATCGGCGTGTTCACGCTGGCCTCACGTGAGCTCCGCTACATCGACCCCTCTCTGGATCGGGACGGCTCCGTAGTGTGGTCACCAGACGGGTCACAGATCGCGTGGATTCGGCAGGGCGCGGCCGCGCGGCCACGGATGTTCTCGCCGCGGCGCCAGGTGGACGAGGCATGGTCGCTGCGTGTGACGGACGTTCGCAGCGGCCTTGGCCGACAAATCTGGAAGGCCGACGCCGGCTACGGAAGCGCGTTCCAGGGCGTCGTCGCCGACAACCAGCTCTTCTGGGGCGCTGGCGATCGACTCGTCTTCCCGTGGGAGAAGGATGGCTGGCTGCACTTGTACTCCGTTCCGGCCAAGGGCGGCGCGCCGACGTTGTTGACGCCGGGCAACTTCGAAGTCGAATACGTGAACATCGCGCCTGACCGGTCGCGGATGATCTACAACTCGAACCAGGACGACATCGACAAGCGTCACATCTGGACAGTGCCGGTCGATGGTTCGGCGAGACCGACGCGAAACGCGGTCAAGACCATCGGTAGCGAGTGGCAGCCTGTGATAACGAGCGATGGGTACACTGCCGTCATTCATGCCGACGCGCAGTTGCCGCCGAGTGTGATGGTGATCTTTCCGGATGGCAACGCGCACGGCTTACTCGAGAATCTGCTGCCCGCGGGATTCCCCCTCAAGGCGCTGGTGACGCCACACCCGGTGATGGTGACCGCCACCGACGGCCTGCAGATTCACGCGCAGTTGTTCCTCCCGTCAGATCTGAAAGCTGGTGAGAAGCGGCCGGCGCTGATCTTCTTCCACGGCGGATCGCGCCGGCAGATGTTGCTCGGCTGGCACTACATGTATTACTACCGGAACTCCTATGCGATGAATCAATGGCTGGCCAGCCAGGGCTACATCGTGCTGTCGGTGAACTACCGCAGCGGCATCGGCTACGGCTTGGAGTTCCGCGAAGCACTGAACTACGGCGCATCCGGCGGCGCCGAGTTCAGCGACGTCATGGGCGCGGGCCTCTACCTGAAGGGCCGGCCCGACGTCGATCCCAAGCGGATCGGTCTCTGGGGCGGTTCGTATGGCGGCTACCTCACGGCCATGGGTCTGTCGCGCGCATCGGATCTCTTTGCCGCCGGCGTCGATTTCCATGGTGTGCACGACTGGAATCAGGGCATCCGCACGTTCCAACCCGACTACAACGTGCTGGACGATCCCGACTTCTCGCGCCGCGCGTTCGCGGCCTCACCGATGGCCAGTGTCGACACGTGGAAGTCGCCGGTGATGCTGATTCACGGAGACGACGACCGCAATGTCTCGTTCATCGAGTCGATCAACTTGATCACGGCGCTGCGGAAGAGAAACGTCGAGGTCGAGCAGGTGGTCTTCCCTGACGAAGTCCACGATTTCCTGCGACATCAGAACTGGGTTCGAGGTTTCAAGGCAACGGCCGACTTCTTCAACCGGCGACTGAAGCCCCAGCCGACGAACACTCAGAGCGCTCGGTGAGTCGGGGTCAGAGCCGGGGTCAGAGCCGGGGTCAGCGCCGGGCTCTGACCCCGATGGTATTGAAGTTGCGCAATCGGCGGAAACTGCCGCTGACTACGACGCGATCGAGCGGCTGACTTCGCGGCCGCCGCAGATCATCGCGATCCGTCGCGCCGTCGTCTCGAGCACGCCTTCCAGCTGGGGAGCGATGACCTCCGAGGGGGCGTAGACGACCACTAGGGCGTCGGTCGTGGACGAGGTGACCATCGTGCGCGCGGAGTCTGAGGTGGGATTGCCGAACGGTCCGTTCTCGTCCGCCACGGTAATTCGGCCCGCGACATGTACGGTCTCTTTCCGAATGCCAGGGTACTCCTCATTCTCTCGCCCCAACCGCATCGTGACGGATCCGACAATCTGCGAGGCATCGTACAAACCGTACGGCAGCTGAAACTCGAGCGAACACCAATTGATGACGTCCACAATCGAGTTGATGCGCGGAAGGCCATCGCCTTTGCGAATGCGGCGAAGCAGCGCCTCGTTGGACGGTCGGGTCTTTGTTGGATCGAGACCGACTCGCTTGTACATCGTGCGGACGGCCGCCGACTCGGGCGGCGGCGAGACGCGCGCGCGGGACTCGGCTTCGGCCAGAACGTGGTCGAGGCGCGGCTCACGATCGACGACCAGCGCGCCCGACCACCAGATCACGCCTGGCCTGACGATTGACGACAATTCTGTCGCGAGGACGAAACGTGAGTGGTTGCTCATGACCGGCAACCCTGTCCCACCTCCGTCAAGGCTACGGCGAGTTCTCCGAAGCGCTTTCGCGCGAAGGCGGACGGGTTGCCTCCACGTCTTTTGCGTCGGAGGCTTCTGACTCTACAACGGGTCGAATGACTTCACGGACCCGATCGGCAAAGGCACGAACCTTCGCAGCATGCCGCTGCTCGTTCTCGTGCTCTGACATGGCAATCGGCGCATGCACGACCAGGGTCACTCGACCGGGCTTCGTCGTGAGCTGCCCCTTTTGCATCACATGACGACTCCCGACGACGGAGATCGGCACGACCGGCAGGCCCGTCTGTAACGCCAGCAAGAACCCGCCACCCTTGAACTTTCCCAGAAAGCCGTCCGGGCTGCGAGTGCCCTCGGGAAACATGATGAGCGACAGTCCCTTGGCCGTGAGGGTGCTGGCCCACTCAAAGATCCGCGAACGGTCCGGCCGTTTGCGGTCGACGAGCATGTGACCGGTCCGCTTC
>JBOGIV010000245.1:0-4047 GCA_050747925.1 Vicinamibacterales bacterium | reverse complement strand
ACTTTGTACTCGGGGCTCGCCAGACGCGTGACACCGACGAGCGTGCTGGCGGGGCGGTTGTTACCGAAATACTTCGCCCGAACCGCCGCAGCGTCCGGTGCGCGGAAGGCGTCGACGTCGGTCGTGTAGATCGTGATTCGCACGACGTTGGCGAAGTCGGCGCCCTGCGACTTGAGCGCCGTCTGCAGATTCCTCAACACTTGCTCGAGCTGTGCAGTCATGGCCGTTCCGGCGATCTTCCCCTGCGCGTCAGCACCGACCTGACCAGCGATGTAGAGCGTGTTGCCGACTCGCACGATATGCGAGTACGTCGTCGGCGTGCTGAGCCCTGGCGGGTTGATGCGCTGAATCGCTTGAGCCTCGATGCCAATGACACAGCCAGCGCAGATTGCGCCGATGACTGTGGCGCCCGAGCAGCGACGGGCCAGGCTCGTCATGTGTGTCATCTGTGTCACCCCTGTCACTGCCAGGCGACTCTGACGCCCACACGCACAGTGCGCGGCCAGCCGACCGTGCGAATGGGCGTGCGCCCCGTGTCGTACACCTGATCCAGGATGTTCTCGATCGCCGCGAACGCGGTCAGCCCTCGCGTCACCGCACGACTGAGCTGGGCATCCCACACGCCGTAGCCGCCGAGCGTGAACTCGTTCAGGTCGTCATCGAACTGCTCACCGCTGAATCGCACCTGCGTGGACGCGGTGAACCACCGCGGCTCGACAAACGTGGCGCTGAAGCCACCCTGAACCACGGGCACTTGCGGCACGTCTTTGCCTTCTACAGCCGGGGTCCCTTTCGATCCGCGGAAGTGGCTCGACGTGAACACGAGTTGTCCCGTCACGCTGAACCGTTTGTTCAGCCGGGCATCGATCTCGAGCTCGACGCCTCTGGCCCGAATCAAATCGGAGTTCTGACGCTGCCTGGTGATCTGAGCGGCTGTGGCCGTCAGCGTGATGTTGGCGATGGCCTGATCGAGGTCGCTGAAGAAGACGGTGCCACGCACGGAGACATCGCCGTAGGAGCCGAGGACGCCGAACTCGACGCCGGTCAAGCTCTCCGGCTCGAGCAGCGGATTCGGGTTGGTGACGACGTTCCCCGCACGGAAGCCCCGATGCAGCTCGTTGAGCGTCGGCGTCCGGTTCGCGTGGTACACAGCGCCCTTCACGGCGTAACGGCCCGTCCTCCACGCGACCGACGCGCGCGGGCTGAAGAAGTTGAGCGATTTGGTCGGCAGCGTCGTATCGATCGGCTCAGACTTCCACCAGTCTCCCCGCCCGCCCAACTCGAAAGTCAGCGCGTCGGTCGCGCTGATGGTCGCGCGGGCGTAAGCGGCGCCCAGCCGCTCGGTGCCGCCAAAGACGAACGGCCCGGTCTCGACGTTGGTGACCGAGTATCGCAACTCCGAAATGGTGGACTCCGTGTGGTGAAAGTCGCCTCCGAAAACCAGCGTCACACGGCCAAACGGCTGCGTCAACTGCCCGTTGAGCATCCGATGGTCGGTGGCGTTGGTCTGACGGGTCGTGAGCCGCTCCGACGCGCGGTCGACCGCGACCGCGGTGAACGTCTGAAAGTACTCCTGCGAGTTGCCGGCCCCTTGCACCTGCCAGACACCCGTGCCGACGACGCCGCCGGCATCGGCCGAGACTTGCGACCAGTCTGTCGTGTTCACCTGAAGCGGCGTGCCGTTGCCGCGGTCCTCGGAGTACGCGGCGCCGCGAATCCACACGTGCGCCCGGTCGGTTCGGCGCCCAACCGAGAAGAGAGCGGTTTGATAGTCACTGTCTGCCCTGACGTCGGATCGGCCGCGGGCTTCCGGCGCCACGACGAACGCGCCGTCAGTGCGCACGCCCTCGAAGCCAGCCGTTCCGCCCCACCCATTGCGCGTGGCTCCGGCAAACACGGACGCGCGAATGGTCTCGTGCGATCCGCCGTCGATCGTGGCGCGCACGCGCGTCCGCTCCGGCTGCACGGTGAGAATCTGAATCACGCCGCCCAAGGCGCCCGCGCCGTACAGATCGCCCGTCGCGCCGCGCACGACTTCGACCTTCTCAATCGCCGCCTGCGGGATGCGATTCCAGTACACCCAGCTGCCCATCGGATCGTTGAGCGGCATCCCGTCGGCGAGCACCAACGTGCGGCTGGAGCCCGAGCCCGACACACCGCGCAGCGTCACGCCTTGCGTGGTGGGATTCGCGACACGAGACGACGATCGACGAAACAGGCTGAAGCCCGGCGTCTGACGCAGCGTATCGTCGAGTGCGCCGGCGGCTGAGTTGTTGAGCTCGGCAGACGTGATCACCGTGGCGCTGGCCGCGCTCGGCAGCCGCTCCTGACTGCGCGTGGCGGTGACCACCACCGAATCGGCGAAGTTCGACGGCCGCAACACGACGATGACGGACGAGACGCTCAGTCCGACAGCGATCGTCTCGGAGGCAAACCCCGTGGAGCTCACCGTGATGCTCGTCACCGGCGTCTCGAAGACGAAGTTGCCATTGCCATCGGCGACCATCGACACTGTTCGGCCATCCGCCGTCTGGCCCTTGACTTCGGCGCCGGGAATCGCTCCGCCTGACACGTCGATCACCGAGCCCGAGATCGACGATGGCTGTGCCATAACGCCTGTGGGAAACAGAAGAGCAAGCCCGACGACACCACACAATGCACGCGACAGTCGTAGTCGGAACATAAGGGTAGACTTTACACCATTCCTTCCATGGCCGAGCCCGATCGATTCTTCCTCGAAGGACCGCACTCGAGACGTCGCGAGCTGCTGCTGATCTTGCGCGCTGGACGCGACTTGATCAGAGGAATCCGAGCGCTGCACTTCGTTGGACCGTGCGTGACCGTTTTTGGATCCGCGCGCTTCGACGAACATCATCGCTATTACGCACTCGGACGCGAGGTCGGCGCGGCGCTCGCCAATCTCGGGTTCACGGTGATGACGGGAGGCGGACCGGGCGTGATGGAAGCCGCCAATCGTGGGGCGCAAGAAGCGGGTGGGCGATCGGTCGGCTGCAACATCGAGCTGCCGCTCGAGCAGTATCCGAATAGATACCTCGATCGCTGGGTGACGTGCCGCTACTTCTTCGTGCGCAAGGTGCTCATGGTGAAGTACTCCTACGCGTTCGTCGTGCTGCCAGGCGGCTTCGGCACGCTCGATGAGCTCACCGAGGCGCTGACGTTGATGCAGACTCGAAAGATCGAGCAGTTTCCCATTGTGCTGATGGGCAAGGAGTACTGGGCGCCCTTTCTGTCGATGCTGCAAGCGATGCTGAACGCGAGGACGATCTCAGCCCACGATTTGAATCTCATGCTCGTCACCGACTCGACTGCCGACGCGATCAAGCACATCGAGCAGTACGCGGTTGAGCAATTCGGCCTGCAGCGGCGGAAGGCGCCGCGACCCTCGAAGCTGCTGGGCGAGCGCGCCCTCAGTTAGGGCAGGTCGAATTCGTTGAACCTGACGAACCTGTCGAACCTGTCGAACCCGTGTTCGTGACGCCGCGTGTAGGATGCAGCAGAGACGCGTTCGACGGGCGATAAGCCTTCAAGTAAGCTGACAGGATGCGGCTAGCCAAACTGGCCGTGGCGAGCGTCAGCCCCACGGTCGGCGCCGTCACCTCGAACGTCTCCCGTCTCGTCGGCCTCGCCCGTGAGATGGCGGATGCAGACGTCACCATTGCCGCGTTTCCCGAACAAGTCATCGGCGGCTATCCACCAGAAGACCTCGTGCAGTGGCGGAGCTTTCTCGACGGCCAGCGCCGCGAGCTCGAGCGCTTCGCGGAAGCCACCTCGACTATGCCGACCGTTTTCGCGCTCGGCATGGCGGTTTCCGTCGCTGGACAGCTCTTCAACGCGGCGGCGCTCGTGTTTCGCGGGCAGATTCTCGGGCTCGTGCCGAAGGAGAAGCTGCCGACCTACAACGTGTTTTACGAAGGACGAACGTTCTCGCGCGGCGGGCCAGGGCTGGCACTCGACGCCGGCGGAGTCCCGGTTGGCGATTACGTCTTCGAATTCGACTTTGGCACGGTCGCGGTTGAGGTCTGCGAG
>JBOGIV010000244.1:0-4541 GCA_050747925.1 Vicinamibacterales bacterium | reverse complement strand
ACCCACGAGTGACGCCGATCGGAGACGGCCGAACGACCCGTAGGCTTTTTCGTACGCGTGTCCGGCTCGTTGGAGTGACTCCACCGCCGCGCGCACTGGCGCCAAATCCACTTTCGCGTCCTTCTTGGTTTCGGCCAGCTTCTCCAAATCGCCGATGTAGCGCATCAGCGTGTCGGCCGTGTCGCTGAACTGGAACGGCAACACTGGAGCATCGGCCAACCGCATCACGAGCGTCCCGGTCACTTGAGACAATGCGCGGCCGTAGGTGTAGTCGCCGTCAGAAAACTTCTGATACCAGCGGACGGTGTCGTAGGCCGAGTGATAAATGCCGCCATGGCTCTCACCACCAAAGCTGACGTTGAGCGCCGAGATGGTCAAGTGCTGGAGGAACGGCGTGTAATCGGATCCTGAACCGAGAGGATCGATCCGGTACGCCGGATCGGCCTCGGCCGCAGGTCGCTTCGCCTCGGGCACGTTCGACACGGCACGCTTGCGTGCTTCCTCGAACACGGGCTTGCCCGTGCGCGGGTCGTTCACATCCTTGGCGACCTCGTTGAGGAACTGCTGCAGGCCATGCGATCCGCCGGCGCTCAGCCAACCCTTTCCCGTGCTGTCGGTGTTGATATACACAGCCGCCTTCTGCCGCAGCTCAGCGTCGTGTTTCTCCGCCCATTCCGTCGATCCGAGCAGGCCCCACTCTTCGCCATCCCAGAGCGCCATGATGATCGTTCGACCCGGACGCCACCCGGTCTTGAGCAGCTCTGAGAGCCCGCGGGCGGTCTCCATCAGTGCGGACGCGCCGCTGATCGGATCGTCGGCGCCGTTCACCCATGCGTCGTGATGATTGCCGAAAATGATCCATTCGTCAGGCCGCGTTGCACCGGCGATGCGCACGATCACGTTGTGCAACGGCCGGTTCTTCCACTCGAACGCGAGCTTCATGTGCAGCTGCGCCGGACCAGGACCGACGTGGTAGGTGAGCGGAAGCGCGCCGCGCCATGCTTCTGGTGCGACCGGGCCTTTGAGAGACTTGAGGATCGGCAGCGCGTCCCCGTAGGAGATTGGCAGCACGGGAATCTTCAAGATCGTGGCGGCGTCCTCGCGCGGGTTCTTGCGGCCGCCAGCCTCACTGCCCCACCCGGGCGTCAACGGATCGCCGGGATGCACTGGCATGTCCATCACGCTGCCGCGCTGCGCGCCGAACTCTGGCCTGAACGCACCACCTGGATACACATCACCAGAGAAGTACCCGTCGTCTCGAGGATCGGAATAAATCACGCAGCCGATGGCGCCGCGCTCGTATGCCACCTTCGGCTTGATGCCGCGCCAGCTCTGGCCGTAGCGCGCGATCACGATTTTGCCTTTCACATCGACGCCGAGCTCCTTGAGTCGGTCGTAGTCGGCGGGGACGCCGTAGTTCACATACACGACCTCGCCGGTGACGTCGCCGTCTCCGGAATACGCGTTGTACTGCGGCGTCTGATTCGCATCACCTGAGTCGGGATCGTCTGGCAGCACCGGCTCTTTCAGTTGAAGGGGGTACTTCGTGGGCGCAGTCAACTCCACCGTTCGCTCGGTGGGCCACGGCATCATGGCCTCGAACTCTTCGAGACGCGCATCAAGACCCCACGACTTGAACTTCGCGAGCGCGTACTCCGCAACCTTGCGCGACGCGGGCTGGCCGGCGGTGTGAGGGTCGGCGGCCATCGCCTCCATGTACTCCTTGAGGCGTGCGGTGTCCGGCACTTTGCGAAATTGCTCCTCACGCTGCCGCTGGGCCGCGACGGCATCGTCTGGGAAACCACGAAGCCCAGGCTGCTGTGCGTCTGGAGACGAGGGACTGAGAGTGAGGAGGATCGTCACGAGGGCAGCACACGAACATCGAGACAGGCGCGGCATGTGTTGGCTCCTGGAATAAGGGGACAGTCCCCTTTTACCGAGTCCCCTCAAAACGGGACAGTCCCCTTTTTTCGGGAGGCCGGCGCTTGATCAGCTTTTGCCGACGCTCGCGGAGTTGAGTCGCGAGCGGCTCAGGCGGCGACAGACGCAGCGCTCGGTCGAGGGCGTCGATTGCGCGATCGTACTCGCTTGTCGCAATGTACGCCTCACTCAGATTGAAGAACGCTGAGAGATTCTTGGGGTCAAGCCGCACCGCTTGCTCGAGATGATCCAATGCGTCTGCCGTTTGTCCGTGGACGAGCAGCACGCGGCCGAGATTGTTGTGCGCCGCGGCGTAGTCCGGACGCCTGCCGAGCGCCGCTCGAAACTCGGCCGCGCCCTCAGCGAGCCTGCCTGCTGTCGTCAAGGCCGTCCCGAGATTGAAGTGAGCGGACGCCGAGGCCGGATCGAGATCGACCGTCGCTTGAAAATGACGAATCGCCGAGGAAGGCTGGCCGAGGCTCAGGTAGAGCACCGCCACGTCGTTGTGCAGCTCGACGTCCTTCGGGTCGGCGCGGAGCATCGTTTCGTAGCCGATCACATCCTCGCTGGTCATCTTTCGCGCGATCTGCGCGTTCAAAGCGGCGCGGTCGAGATCGGTATGAGCCAGCAACTGAAACCACAGGTCGCCCATCTCATCTCGCGATCGTTGACCCCAGAACACCTGCGCCGGGGGCAATTGAGGATTGCGCACGTTCCCGGCCGAGTTGTCGTAGGTGTAGTCCATCGACAGGCGCGTGCCTTTGGGCAGCCTGATCGGCTCCACCTCGCGATAGACATGCTGCCAACGGAAATCCCAGTCCTTGATGTGCATCAGCACTCGCGTCGTTAGGTCTGGAAGCGTCGCGGTCCCTCGGATGTCTCGCGCTCGATAATGCGCGTGCGGCTGGATGGCCAGCACATCGACGTCAACCGGCAAGGTATAGGAATCGTGAATTGAATAGCTGGCGTCGCCCGGCGCAATCTCAATGCCCTGCGAGCCGAGGCGAAGGATGGTTGGCGTTCGTGTCGGCGGTCGATCCCCGAAGAAGAACCCGATCTGTGGCCGAACTTCCTCGGTTGCGCCGCTGGGCTGCAGGTGCAGTTGTACGACGAGATCGCTGCCCGGCTCGAGCGTCCACGCGAGGTCAGGCGACACCAGAGGAGCAATTTGACCTGGCGTCCACCCAAGGAAATGGCCGTCCGGATATTCAGCGCTCCGCGGCATCAGGCCGTCGTAGCCGGGTAGCGGATCGGCGTCATCAAGTGCACGCGTTTCGCCAGAGCGATCGATGCGAATGTTGGCGTGATGGACGACGCGAGCATTGCCAGGATGAAACTCGATCCCGCGAACGTACGATCGCTGGGTCACCGGCAGGCGAATCGCAAATATGCGGAAGGCATCGGTCGCTTGCGATGCGAGTGTGTACGGCGGAGTCGTGACGATGAGATCCGGACTGCCCAGCAGCCAGCCTTCGGGCCACTTCGGCAGCGGAGGCAGCAGACTGGGATCCCCCTCGGGAGCGTCGTCGCGAACCCATCGATCGATCGTGTCGAGCTCGCCGGTCGTGAGCACACGCTGTCCAACGAAATGACCGACGCCTGGTTCGACTTTCCAGGGCGGCATGAACCGGCTCTGTGTCACGCGCGCAATCTGCGTCGCTCGTTGCCGGACCTCACGGTAGCTGGTCAGGCTGAACGGTCCAGGGCCACCGGGTCGATGACACGGCGTGCACGCGTCAAAGACGATGGGCGCGATGTCTTGGGAGAAGGTGAGACTTTGAGCTCGCGCGAGAGAGCCAAAAGACAACAGGAGAACGATTGCCGACAATCCATGCTTGATAAGGCAGGTGCGGCGGGAGGGACAGATAAGGGCGTTCACTTCACAAGATCGGCGAGAAAACATCCAACCGCGCGCGTCTCTGGAACCGCCACGGGCTTGCCGGAGACGATGGCTTCGAGTGCGCTCTCGAGATCACGGCGCGTCGGCGCCACGCGCTCCGTCCCGAAATCCACATAGCGATCGTCGATGCGGCCGCGATACGCGACGCGACCCTTCCCGTCGAACACTGCGGCTTCAGGCGTAACCGTCACGCCCGTGAGGCGTACGAACTCGAGACTCTCGTCGCGAGCAAAGGGAAGGCCGTAGCCAAACTTTGCCTGATGTTCCCGCACCTTTTCGGGGGAATCACTTCGTGCCGGATAGAGCCACGTCACGCTCACGCCGCGGCCTTGAAACCGATCTGCCAACCGCTTTATTTCGGGCGCATACCGGTTGGCAATGGGGCACTCCGTCGTCGTGAACACGAACACGTGGGCGACCATGGCCTGCTGGGCGCCAGGGGCGGAGCCGAGGCCAAGAAGGGTTGCGGTCGCGATCGTGAGCAGTCGAGACATCGCGCGCGGTGTTTCCAGGCCCAGTATATCGACCGGCACACCGAAAACGGCAAAGGCGCAGAGCCGACGCCCTGTGGCCTCGCCTTCTGTCTTCTTGCTTCGTATTTGTTTAGCGGGTCGCCGACGCTGATGCGCGTGGGCGGCGCGCGAAATCCAAATAATCGTACTTGTACAAATTTTGTGAACGTGCCATAACTGGCGCGTGCACGCGCGTTGGCGCACGGCGT
>JBOGIV010000243.1:0-9253 GCA_050747925.1 Vicinamibacterales bacterium | reverse complement strand
GCCATCAGATAGGACCGAAGGCCTTTCGGCGCGCACGCCGTGTAGGTCTCGAGCAGGCGCTCGAACTTCACCAGCGGCTTCTCGTAGAAGCCGACGTGCGTCAACTGCGACGCGGAGATCCCGGCGGCCCTCAAGCAGTAAGCGACGGCGTGGGTTGGGAACGAAGCGTCGTGCTTCTTGCGGGTAAAGCGTTCTTCCTGAGCCGCCGCGACAATGCGGCCGTCTTCGACGAGACAAGCCGCTGAATCGTGGTAGTACGCGGAAATGCCGAGAATGTAGATCGGCAAGTCGTTAGAACAACGTGTAGATGAACGGCGCGACCGCGCTCGACTGCGAAAAAGCGATCAGCAGCCCGAAGAGCACGAAGACAATGACGATCGGCATGAGCCAGTACTTCTTCTCCTGCCGAAGGAATTGCCAGAACTCAACGAGCACACGACTCTTAGCCATTGAAGTCCTCAGAACATCCGGGTGAAGTGATCGGCGTTTCGATAGCGGGCCGGATACGGAGACCATCCAGGCCAGTTACGGCGTCGTAGGGAAAGAGGGTCGCGACCGGTCAGTCGCCACATCAACCCAAGAGGCGTCAGGATGATGGCGAAGGCCGCCGTCAGGATAATGCGCGAGTTGACGTACCCGAGCACCATGGCGAATTTCCACCAGACGGCGCTCGGCCACTTCAGCAGCGTCGGGTAGGTCAGCCCCAAGACCAGAAGGACAGCGCCGACGCCGCCCACGATCTCGGCCGACCGGATTCGGCCGCGCCACACGAGCGCAGCCGCAATCAGCAACAGCACGGAGCCGACAGAGATGCCGAACGACCGCTCCTTGAAGTGTGGATGCCGTTGTTTCATGAGTAGGATTCGCGAGGCGGAGGCGTGCGACTGAGCCTCGCCGCCTGCCAAATGGCGATCATACCCAGGCCCAGGGCAGGGATGAATGCGAACCTCGCAGGAGGTGCGAACGCCAGTTGTGCGCCAATCCGTAGATTTACCATCGCCTGTGCGGCTACTAGTCCCCACGCCACCGTGACGCTGACGCGTTGAAGCACGACGGGGCGCAGGCCGGCATCACGACAAAGGAGAAGTTCCACAACGCACGGTCGGGTTGCTGAACGTAGCAGAAGAAGAGGACGGCGGGAACCGCGCTCACGGTGAGTTGGCGAATCGTCGCGCTCCCCCAGGCCAGTCCAGCCGGCCAAAGCACCCAAAACCCGGCGAACACTCCCGCAATCGACTCGACGATCAAGCGCGGGTGGATGTGAGTGACCCAGAACAAAATGAACCCACCGGTCAGGAGATTGGCCGAACGGGTCGGGCCGGTATGGTAGCCAAACCCGAGCCGCATCGACGTCTGCCACCTAACCCACACGAGTGTCGCGACGACGCCGCGGTCAGAGCTCGACGCGCGTCGGTAAGCCGGCGTTGCTGGGCACGAAGAGCCGCGAACACGTATAGGGGAGCCACGGCGAATTCCTTGGCGAGTGTGCCGACCGCCGCGATCGCTCCCGCGATTCCAAAACGCGATCGATTGGCAACCAGCGCGATGAGCGGCGCCAGCAGATGCATCAGCGGGTCAGAGCTGTGAGGGTCGAAGAGGGTATAAAGCGACCCCGAACCGAGTCCCGTCGCCCACATCACCATCAGTCCAACACGTGGCGTGAAACCCAATGTGACCACCCACCGCGCCATCAGCGTCGCCGCGAGGGTTTCGCACACGACCGCGTACGCCTTCCACTCCAACCACTCTGGGCCAGGGATCACGCGCAGCATCCACGGCACGAGTAGGCGGAAGCAGTGGTAGTCGCCACACCCTGGAATGAACCACTCACGGGTCATTCGTTCATACGCGCCCTGATCGGTGACCCACGTTGGGGCAGGCGCCGCTGACGCGATCACGCTCAGCACCAGTCCAAGGCCGACTGCATTCGCCAGCATCATCGGAAGCTCCGAGCCAGTCGGCCGCGTGGTCCGGCCGCGACTTGCCATGCCGCGACCAATGCGAGTCCGATGGCAATGATGAAGGCGAACCTCGCCGGTGGCACAGAGGAAAGCTGAGCGCCGACTCGAAGGTTCACGAGCGTGTGCGCGCCGACGATGCTCCACGCGAGCACTGGCGAGAGGGCCCCGAGGATGACGGCGGCCGCTGGCATGATGACGAAGGCAAAGTTCCACAACGCACGATCGGGTTGCTGGACATAGCACCACAGCAGCAGGCACGGGAGCCCGGCGAGAGAAAGCTGTCGAACGAGGCGGGGACCGCGTACGGCGCCCAACGGCCACAGCACCCAGAGCGCACCGAGCGCCATCGCAATCGCCGAGACCGCGAGACCAGGGTCGATATGCGTGGCCCAATACGCGATGAACCCGCCGCTGAGCAATCGAGCCGACGGGTTGCCTCCGGGGCTGTAGCCGTAGCCGACGCGAGTGAACACCTGCCACGCCGCCCACCACGCGATGACGATCAGGCTGGCGAGAGCGGCTGGCCGCCATTGGCTGGGCCGGCGATCCTGGAACCAGATCAGCGTGGCCACGATCAGCGGCACAGCGGCGAATTCCTTGGCGAGGATGCCGACGCCGGCGACGACGGTCGCGAATCCGAGCCGGGAATCGAACAGGAGCAGCATCAACGCCGGCCCGAGTAGATGCATCAGCGCATCGGAAGTGTAGGGGTCGAACAACGTGTACAGTGCGCCGGATCCGAACGCGGTCATCCACGTGACCTGAGTAGCGGACCGCGCCGAGGCGCCGGTGCGCAGGGCCCAAGCGCCCATCGCCAGGCCTGCGCCCGCTTCGCAGAGCACTGCGAAGCCTTTCCACTTCAGCAACAATGGCCCCGGCAGCAGGCCCAGCATCCACGGCACAAGCACTCGAAAGCACTGAAGATCGTCGCACCCCGGAATGAACCAGTCGCGGCTCATCTGCGTGTAGACATCCGCGTCGGTGAGGTGTGACGGCATCGGCGACAGCCAGGCCACAACCGACAGCGCCCCGATCAAAGTCACAGCCGTGAGAGCGCGGTTGTTCATGCCGGCTCACGCGGACGCGTCATCGACCGTTGGCCTTCTGCCATCCCGCCTTGGTGACCATACTCGGCGCCGGGTTTTGCCGCCGCATCCGGACGACGGCCACAAGGGCCACGGCGAGAGACACTCCGAGGGCGAACCGCGCAGGTGGTAACACCTCCCACGACGACGCCATTCGTAAGTTAGCCAGACCGTACGAGGCGACAAACACCCACCGTGCGATAAGTGGCGTCGAGATCAGCGCGAGCGCGGCCAGTGGCGCCACGACAAAGAAGAGGTTGAACAGCGCGCGATCGGGCGTTTCCACGTACATGAACGCCAGAGCCGGGAGGACTGCGCCAGCTGCCAACGCACGCAGAAGATCAGGCGCGCGAATTAGTCCAGCCGCCGCGAGCAGGTACGCTGCCCCAAACGAGGCGAAGACTGTCGCGATTGCCGTCAGCGGGCTCACATGCTGCAACCAGTACCAAAAGTACCCGCCCGCAAAAAGGTTGATGGATGGGTTGGCGTCGTACGCGTAGTCGAAGAAGACCATCAAGCTGATTTGGTAGGCCGTCCAGAACGCGGTCACGGCGAGGCCGATGAGCAGACTTCGTCTGAATCGGGGCCACTCGCCCAGCAGGCCGGCAGCGCCGGCGCCGATAAACAACGGCGCCGCGGCGAATTCCTTCGCGAAAATGCCAATGGCGGCGACGGTGCCCGCAGCGCCAAGCCGTTGGCGCACCCAGAGCAGCATGATCAGTGGCGCGAGAAAGAAGATCATCGAATCGGAAGTGTAGGGATGGTAGACCGTCGTAAAACTGCCGACCGACAGGGCTGAGATCCACATCGCGAGGAGCGCTGCATGCCGCGGCAGTCCGAGCGTGATCGCCAGTTGTGCAGTGATCGCCGCACCGGCCGCATTCCCCAGCGCCGCGTATGTTCGCCATCGAGGAAGGGAGGGACCTGGAAATCGTTCGACGATGGCGGCCGCGAGGATCCGCCAGCAATTCAGATTCGTGCACCCTGGGTTGATCACGCCTTGGCCGACGTACTCCATCATTTCGTGGTCGCTGATCGCCGGTGGCGGGAGCAGGCGTCCGACCAGAAGCAACGTGACGCTCACGGCGGCAAAATGAGCGGCGAGCACGCGTGGAGGCATCCCGGACCGGCTCATCGATCCGGCGCACCAGCCTCCAGGGCCCGAACGGGATCGACGAAGGCGGCGGCAATCACACGATTGCCGTCGAGCCCGAGATGCATCGTGTCGAATGAATAGTTCTTGTCGTTGAGATCGACGGTGTCCGACAGGTCGAGATACCGCACAATAGGCTCGCCCTCAAACTCGCGCGCCATCATCGCCGCCAGTGACTCTATCTGGCGGTCGTGCACGGGAGGGGGAGGCAACCGGGTTGAGACGCGACGATGACCCGAACCCCGCGCGAAACGCCTCTGCGGATGGCCCGATAAAGTCAATCGCAGAAGTGGATCGGTTCAGCATCCCTTCTAGCAGCGCGGGGAACGCTTCGTACCAAGGGCCGTCGTATCCAAAGACGGTGCTGCCGCCCAGGACGGCGACGCGAACCTCGCCCGCGCGTTTCTGCCCAAGTACGGGCCCGCGGTAGCCGCGATAGTTGAGTCCGACCGATCGCTCCGCCCGGTGATGCAGATACTGATCCGTAGCAACGAGCAGGGCCATGGCCACCGACATCGAAAGCAGAAGGGCAGCAGCGGCAAAACCGACGAATCGACGACGGGTCACCACCGCATTGATTCCAGAACCGGATCGACGAGATACGCCGCGATCACATCGTTCCCGGCAGCGACGAGGTGCATGCCGTCGTACGCGATGTTGCGGTTGCGCAGATCGACCGCACGCCCCAGATTCGCGATCCGAAGACGCTGGTCCCCACCGAATTGTTTCTCGAGCATCGCGACGACATTGTCCTGCTGCTCGATGTGAAGGTCCGAAATGTACGGCTGCGTCACGAAGACCACGTGCTTGTTGCGCTCGAGGGCCCAGCTCACGGCGGCCTGCACGTCGCCGCAGTACGACGTCCACCTCGGGACGCACTGGGTGTCGATCGATGGCATTGGCGGTGACGATGACAGTCCGCCGAGCCGCGCTGCCAGCCGCTGGCTTATTTCGGCAGCGGTCTTGAGCGTGCGTGCCGTCGCCCGAGTGGCCAAGCCTGGACGAAACACCACATCTTCCCCGGCATACGCCCGATCGAGATCGCCGCCAGACAGCATCGCCATCGCCTTCTCGCGAACGAGCACAGGAAGGATGGGATAGTACCCGGTCAGTCGAAACACCAACGACCGACGGCGCCCCAAGAGGTCTGTCGGCACGGCGCGATCTGACGCTGACTTGTTACGGCCGAGATCGTTGTAGCCTTCGTACAGCACCACGATGTCGTAGTCGAGGTAGGCGAAGTCTTCGAGGTCGAATCGAATCCCGTAGACACCTTGCCCTGGAGCGCCCAGATCGACGACTGACACCCGGCGACCGGTGGTGCGCGGGTCGGCCAGGAGTCGGCGTTCGAGGAACACACCGATCGCTTCATGCGCAGGCAGGCCCCAGCCAAACGCCGTGCTGCCGCCGAGTATCACGACGCGCGTCTCCCCCGCTTGCTTGCGTCCAACCGGCGCACCTCGATAGCCCCAGATGTTCACGCCCGCCACATCCTGCGAGCGCGCATGTGCGTAGACATCGGCGCCGAGAAGCGCCAACCCGGTCACGGTGCCAAACGCGAGAAAGACGACCAGGGCGAAGGCCATCTTTCGCCGCAAGGGCAGCCGCGACGCTCCTGTCGGGCTCATGCGATCACGACGATGCGCCTCGACGCATGAGCGTCGGCAGCGTGGCGGCGGCAATCGCCACAAGCGCGCTCGCCAGCGGAACGACATGGATCGAAAAGCGGCCGGGGTAGGGATGCGCGTGCGCGAAGACGGAGCCCATCGTCGCACCGATCGTCGCGATCAACAGAGCCGCCGGCACACGGCGTGCGATTGGCAGCTGGACGATCGCGGCGATGGCGACAACGGCGCCGGTCGCCATCACCAGCGCTCGAAGATCGGGTCGCGAAGGCTCATTCATCCAGACGAGCGCCCAGAGACTGTGAACGATGCGTGACCAGACCTCACCGTCGACGAGCGTCCACGGACGCAGGCCCGTGTCGTTGTGCCGCAGGCTCGTCCCATAGAACACGCTGAACACGCCGGTGAAGTACCACGTTCGAAGGGCGAAGAGCAGCACACCGATCGAAAAGCCCACAGTAAAGATCGCGAGGACGCTTCGTCGAACGTGACCGACGGCGTGAGCCAACCCAGCAGGAGTGGCGCCGGCTCCAAGTGGCAACACCATCGCGGCGAGGAACGGACCGAAAACCAAGTGGTTCAGCCGCGTGTAGAACATCAACACAGCGCAGAAGGCCGCGCTCATCGCCCACGTCAAACCACCGCGTCGACCGCGTAGAAGGAGGAACATCGCGAGAAAGGCCCACCCTGCCGCGGCAATCTCGGAGAGTCCGCGACCGATGAAATGCCAGGTCGTGTTCACCGTGAAGGTGGCCAGCGCAGCTGACCCGGCAAAGACTCCCCAGCGAAATCCAGCCGCCTTTCGAACAATGTGAAACGCCAGCAACGCACCGCTCAGCAGCATCGAAGCGTCCCAATAGACTTCTCCCACGTTCGAGTCGCCAAAGATCAGATGGAAGGCGCCGGTTATCCAACGGTAGAGCGGCTGAAAATCGAACGTCGCGTTGCCGCCTTCGAGCCAATAGCCCTGCATGTAGATTCGGTGTCCGGCGACCTGATACGTGAGCCAATCGTCGCCCACATAGATCGAAAAGCGGCCGATCTGGCCGAGCGACCAGACGCTGAAGAACGTCAGCCATGGCACACCGAGAAGGAGGAACGCTCCGCGCAGGTTGCGGAGGCGCCCAGCTACAGGAATGACCGAGGCCGCAAGCGTGAGCACGCCCGCGGCCCGGTGCCAGTTCGCGTCGCCCCACAGGGCCAGGGCTGCGGCGAGCGCGGCCGATCCCAACAGCCACACGGCGACCGGCCAGTCCCGGATCAATCGCCGAGCCACTCGCACGGTCATCACGGAAATGAGCGCAAGGACCAGCGTGGGCGCGACGAGCCACGCCCACGGCCCGAGTAGCCGATCGAGAGTCGTCTGAGGGCGCGTGGTCACCAGAGCCTCGTTCCAAAGAGGCCGCCCATCGAGCCGCGGCTCGAATCGCCACTCGCCAGCGCCAAGCCGCAGCAAGAGATCGACTTCGTGCGTGCCGGGATCGAGCGCGAGCGGCCCGCCAGAGAACGGCTGCTGATCGACGCGACCGCCAAGCCGCATATCGGGTACGGTGTCGATCGTCAGCACCCGAGGCTCGCTGATGTCGACGTAGCCCCGCACCGTCATCGTAAAGTCTCGCGTCAGGAGCAGAGGGTCGGTGACGTTGAGGAACCACGCGGGAAAGTCGGCCTGTGTGGGGAGCGGTCGCGCCAGGATGGCCGTGCAGGTCGGGACCGGTGCCGAGAAGTCCGCACGCAGGTCCCAACTCCGCAGCGCTCCCGAGGGCTCCTCGATCGGAATGCCCTGGTTCAGTCCATGCAGTGGCGCCTTTGCGAATGAGGCCCCGCAGAGACCCTGTTGGCCGAGGATCGTGGCGGCACCGACCTTCCACGCGAGAAGGATGACGATCAGGGTTCGCAACCAAGTGGTCGCGATCGCCGGCCGATCGAGCCACCACAACGACGGGAGGATCAAAGCGATCAGCAGCGCCTCGGCGCGATGATCGAGTGGCACACCGTCGAGCGGCCCGATCACCCGCGACGGCCACAGGACAGCCATGGCGGCGAGCGTTGTCCAGGCAGCTGTCGTCCATCCGCCCTTCGTGCGACCTCGACTCACCGTGTGAGCCGCTGGTCACGATGGTTGCCGTCGAGGGCGCGATTGAGGAACGATAACGGCCCTACGCGATGCCACAAACCGTCGCCGGTGCTGGCGATTCCCCCGTTGCAGTCGTCCGACTGATCACGAGGCTCAACATCGGTGGACCGTCCATCCAGGCGATTCATTTGACAACGGCACTCGAGCCGTACGGATTTCGCACGCGTCTCGTCCACGGACGACTTGGCGAGGGCGAGGGCGACATGCGGTATCTTCTCCAGCCCGGCGCTGACGTGGTGTTCGTGCCGACGCTCTGCCGGCCGTTGTCGCCGATCGACGATCTGCGAAGTTTTGTTCGCGTCTATCGGGAGCTGAAACGCTTGCGGCCGTTGGTGGTGCACACGCACATGGCCAAGGCGGGACTGATCGGCCGGCTGGCAGCAGCCGCGTACAACGCCACGCGCGGATCGGCTCGTCGCGCTCGCATCGTTCACACGTATCACGGCCATGTGCTCGAGGGCTACTTCGGCTTCGCGACGACGTCGGTTTTCATGGCGCTCGAGCGCGGGCTGGCCCGACTGAGCGATGCGATCGTGGCCATCTCGCCGGCGATTCGTCGCGAGCTCCTCGACCGTTATGGCATTGGCCGTCTCGAGCAGTACCGCGTCATCCGGCTCGGCTTCGATCTGGCGCCGTTTGGCGCGATCGACGATGCGGCACGAGCGGACGCGCGCCGTCGTTTGGATCTGCCAGACGGCGTCCCGGTGATCGTCACCGTCGGCCGGCTGACGGCAATCAAGCAACACGCCCTGTTCCTCGACGTGTTCAAGCGAGTGGTCGATCGACATCCGCACGCGGTGGCCCTGATCGCGGGAGACGGAAAACTGCGAGCTCAGCTCGAAGCGCAGGCCACCTCGCTGGGCCTGACGCGCAGCGTGCGCTTCCTCGGCTGGCGACGCGATCTGACGACGATTTATGGCGCGAGTGATGTGTTTCTGCTGACGTCGAGAAACGAAGGGACGCCGGTCGCGCTGATCGAAGCCATGGCCTCCGCGGTGCCTGGCGTGAGCACCAACGTTGGCGGCGTTGGCGATGTCATCGGCGGCTCCGATGCGGGGGCCACCGCGGATGACGCCGAAGGACTTGCGAATGGAGTGCTGCAGTTTCTCGCTGATTCGGATCGTCGGCGGCGCGCCGGGCAACTCGCCCGCGCGCGCGTGCTTCAGCAGTTCGGCCTCGATTGTCTTGTCACCGAGGTCGCCGATCTCTATCGCGATCTCCTGGAGTGAGCAGGTGGACGTCACGCTTCTAGTGTTTCGTCTCCGAAGTCTTGTGAGCATCGAGGGTCGCGA
>JBOGIV010000242.1:0-3573 GCA_050747925.1 Vicinamibacterales bacterium | reverse complement strand
CATCTCAGTCCGTACCAGTTTGGTTGGGATGTGACATTCATCGTTTTCCAGGAGGAAGAATCAGATGCGAGTACTTACATTCGCCGTGCTGTTGGCAGCCCTTCTGTTCGCGGGGCCCGTTGCGGCTCAAGAACAGCGTGGCTCCATTGAAGGCGTAATCAAGGACGCTTCGGGGGCAGTGCTCCCAGGTGTCAGAGTCGAAGTGCAGGCGCCCAACGGCCCAATCTCGGTCGCCACGACGGACGCCAACGGCGTATTTCGATTCCCGTCGCTCGCGCCGAGCATGTATCTGGTGAAGGCGACACTGCAGGGGTTCATCCCCGTGCAGGCGGCTGACGTGCGCGTGGCGCTCGGCAATATCAAGAAGGTCGACTTCACCATGACCGTCGGTGGGGTGACCGAGACCGTTCAGGTCACGGCCGAGTCGCCGCTGATCGATGTTCGGCAGGCCACTCGCCAGTCGAACATCCGTGCCGAGCAGGTGGAATTGCTTCCGAAAGGCCGCGACTTCACGACGCTCGTTACCCAAGCACCCGGCGCCAACCAAGAGGCCAAGCTCGGTGGTTTATCGATCGACGGCGCGAGCGCCGGCGAGAACCGTTACATCATCGACGGCATCGAGACGACCGACCTGCAGTCGGGGACTTCGGGGAAGAACCTGATCGCCGACTTCGTTGAAGAGGTCCAGGTGAAATCGAGCGGGTACACAGCCGAATACGGCGGCGCCACCGGCGGTGTGATCAACGTCGTCACCAAAAGCGGGACGAATACCATGAACGGCAGCGTCCTGTTCAACTTCGAGGGCAGCGCCCTCAGCGGCGGCACCGTTCTGTCGGGATCGAGCCCGGTGAACCCGAAGGTGCTCCGGCAGCAGCTGGCCAACTCGGATCTGTCCGAATACATCACCTATCCGGAAGACAACTCTAGACGCATCGAGCCCGGATTTGCCCTCGGTGGACCGATTCGACAGGACAAGGTCTGGTTCTTCGGCGCCTATCAGCCGGCGCTCACGACCTACAAGCGTGAAGTGAATCCGACGACGGCGAATAATCCTGCGGCCGGGACGTTTTCGGAGGACCAGAAGCAGCAGGTTCAGTACATTACCGGCAACGTCACTTCGCAGATCTCGCAGAACATCCGCGTCCGAGGCGCGTTCAACAACAGCTACTCCAAACGTGATGGGTTGCTGCCTTCGCTGACGGGGACCGATCCGGCCGGCACCAACTACGGGAAGAGCTCGGAGTTCCCGAACTACTCCACTTCCGCCAACCTCGATTGGGTGGCAACTCCCAAACTGCTGGTCGGCGTACGCGGCGGGTACTTCTCCTCCGACTGGCACGACTCGAATGTCACCGAGGAGCCGCTGCTCCGATGGACGACGACCAACAACGTCGGACTGGCGGGCGTTCCGGCCAACCTCCAGGCGGGGACCGGGTTCACCAGCATTCCGTCGAACACGAAGGTCACTCGCGATCAGCAGACTCGTTTGTACTTCCAGGCCGACAGCACCGTCTACGCGTCGATGGGCGGCGAACACGTGTTCAAGTTCGGTATCCAGGCCGATCGCGTCGGCAACAACGTGCTGAGCGGTGAGTCGCGCAATCGCGTCTCGATCTTCTGGAACACGGGACTGCCGACGGGCGCTCCGTTTCAGCGAGGCACGTTCGGTTACTACTCGGTCCGCAGCAACGGCGTCGCACCCAAGCAGGGGTTCATCACTGAGGGCGACGTGAGCACGACCAACATCGGTCTGTTCCTGCAGGACTCGTGGACGATCAACCAGAAGCTCACGGTGAACGCCGGCGTCCGCACGGAGCGGGAGCGCGTGCCGACCTTCACCTCCGGGACGGACATTCCTGAGTTCGGTCTCGAGTTCGACTTCCAGGACAAGCTGGCGCCGCGCGTCGGCTTCGCCTACGACGTCAGGGGCGATGGCAAATGGAAGGTCGGCGGCTCGTGGGGCGTGTTCTACGACATCTTCAAGCTCGAGTTGCCGCGCGGATCGTTCGGCGGCGACAAGTGGCTCGAGTACTACTACACGCTCGACGTCGCCGATTACCGCACGCTGGTCAGCGGCGCCAACTGCCCGCCGGCGTGCTCGGGCACGCTGATTCGCGGACCGATCGACTTCCGTCACCCCTCGTTCGGGTCAGACGCGATCGACCCGGATCTCAAGCCGATGCGCCAGCAGGAAGCAACGATCGTGCTGGATCACCAGATCAACGATCTGATGGCGGTGAGCGTCCACTACGTGCACAAGCAGGTGGACCGCGCCATCGAGGACACGGGCTCGCTCGACGCGACCGGCAACGAGATCTACGTCATCGCCAACCCGGGTGAAGGCCTCACGGCGCTGGCCCACACCAATCCGAACGTGAACCTGCCGAAGGCGCAGCGCGATTACAACAGCGTCGAGTTCGCGTTCGACAGGCGCTTCCGCAACAACTGGTTCCTGCGAACCAGCTACATGTGGAGCCGCCTCTACGGCAACTACTCGGGACTGTCGCAGTCGGATGAGAACGGCCGCACCAGCCCGAACGTCGGCCGCCTGTTCGACTATCCGCTGATGATGTTCCAGGACGGCGGCACGCCGGCCCTCGGGCGCCTGGCCACCGATCGGCCGCATCAGTTCAAGACGCAGTTCATCTACGTCTTCCCGTTCGGCACCAGCATCGGCGTGAATCAGTACGTCGCCAGCGGGCTGCCGGTGACGCGTGAGCTGGGCATCTACCCGACCAGCAACCTGCCTGTGCAGTACCTCGGTCGCGGCAGCGACGGCCGGACGCCGACGTTCTCGCAGACCGACATGTATCTGCAGCACTCGGTCAAGGTGATGGGCTCGCGCAGCCTACAGTTCAGCTTGAACGTGCTGAACCTGTTCGGGCAGGAGGCGACCGTCGGACGCTACTCGACCTATCAGAAGGTCAACGGTGTGGTACCGGATGAAACCCTCTTCTACACCGGGCGTCAGACGCTGGCACAGTTGATCACCAGCCAGAACGTGGTGAAAGATCCGCGGTTCCTGCAGGACAATCAGTTCCAGCTGCCGATCGCGGCGCGGATTGGCGTGAAGTTCCTGTTCTAGGAGCGCAGATGACACGCTTCTAGTCGGGAGCGGCAAAGTTCGATAACGTGTTCGCCCCGCGGGCTGCTCTCCCGCGGGGCGTTGTTTTTGCGGAGGACTTCGTGCGCATCTTCATCGCGACCATCGGCGTCGCTCTCAGCTTCTCGATGTCCGACAGCGTTGCCGCCCAGCCACAGACCGATCGCGCCCGTGCGCGCATTCCATATGGCATCGGCGTCGAGCATATGAGGTCTGAAAAGTGGGAAGAGGCCGCGAAGGCGTTCCAGCAGGCCGTCGACATCGATAGCCAGTTCGACCTGGCCTTCTACATGCTCGGTCGGGCCGACATGGCGCTCAAACGTTATGTCGCTGCATCGCTCGCCTTCCTGAAGTGCAAGGAGATCTACCTCGCGCAGGCCGGACGGCGGTTCGCCAGCGCGCAAGAAGCGCAGCGCTATCGCAGAGACCGGCTGCTCGAAATCGATGAGCTCATCCGCCAGACGCAGACC
>JBOGIV010000241.1:0-13530 GCA_050747925.1 Vicinamibacterales bacterium | reverse complement strand
CGCCAGCGTCGACGTAGAACAGCGCGGCGACCGCTCCGACGTGAAAGGCCGTCATCGCGACAGCCGTAATCCAGTTGATTTCGCCATTCGAGGCCTTACGGCCGTAGATGTCAGTGATTGAGAGCATAGTGGCCGGGACATGGTATCGGGACGCAAAGCGACCGTCTGTAATACTTCTGTCAGGGTATTAACCCATGCACCGACAGAGGTTTGAGGGAATCGGTGGCGGGTCGGATTCACGGCAAGCGGATGAGGTTACCTGAGGACGTAGCGGCGATAGGTTTCGACCAGCGCCCTGTTGGGCCCTCCCATTTCCTGGTGTCGTTTGACGAGGTCGGTGAACAACACCTTGTGTTTCGCGTTCATGCCTTTATTGTCGAGGTGCATCCGGTAGAGCACCTGGATGGCGACGAACAGGAGATTCTGATCGACGCGCTGCGCGTTCACGAGCTCGGTGAGCTTTGGCAGCGCGCTGTCGTAGTCACCCAGCATCGCCTCGGCCGTCGCCTCTCGCTTGATGCGCTCACGGTCGTCGGTCCACGCCTGCGGCGCCTCCTGCAGGAAATCGACGGCCTGCCGTCCTTCGCCGACGCGAAGCAGCGCGTCCACGAGCGCGGGGTAGACGGCGCCGGGATTCTCGCTGAGCAGCGCGATCTGCCACGCGCCGATCGCATCGCGATCCCGTCCGCTCGCCGCATGACACGCGCCCATGTAAAACGCCGCCCCAAGAAAATCCGACGCGCCCTTCATCGTCTGCTGGAACCACGACGACGCCTGAGCGATGTTGCCCTGTTGAAACGCACTCAAGCCGCGCACGAACGTGAGCGCGATCTCATCGTCGGGCGTCGCGCCCGGGCCCTCGGGCACGGCGAAACGACCGTTGCGTGCCTCTTCGATGACCGCTTCGACTGCAGCCGACGGCGGGTGCAGGTAGGTGAGCCCATCAAGGAACGGCCCGAGCACCGATACCTCCAGCACCGTTGACGGAACGAACGCGGGCACCGGGGCGAGGATCTTGATTGGGGGAGGCGGCGCCGCTGGGGCATCAGGATCCAATGGCGCGCTGAGGTCCGGAGGGGCCGTCGTGCTCGCGGCCGCGGCTGGCGAAAGCAGGAACGGCCGCACCAATCGCGTCTCGGGACGACCCGGCACGGTCACGATCGCGCGCGCGAAGTACTCGCCGGGCGGCAAGACGCCAAGCCTCAGCGTCGCCGCGAAGGATCGCTGCCCTTGGGCCCGTGACGCTTGCCGCGCCTCCGCGTTCACGAGCGTGGATCCCGACTCCGAGTCGGCAATCTGCACTGCGACTTTCGCCCTGCCCAGAAGCGCCGTGTCGGTGCTCGTCATTTCAAGCATCGCCGTCAGGGTCTCGGAATCGACGACGCCTGATGGCCTCAGGCGCGGGGTGGCCTCCGGCCTCGGCGGCTGGGGTAAGACCATCAAATCGGAGACGTTGAGGCCGCCGCCGGCTGATTTGAAGCGCGCGTTGATCGAATGATGCACGCTGCCGGCGTTTCCGTCGCTGTCGATCGCGGCGAGTCGCAACGTGTACTCGCCTGGCTCGACCAGCACCGAGGTGAGAAACAACCTGGGTGATTCCTCACGTTCACTCGCCGGCGCGAGCCTGGAGGCCCCGGCGTTGTTGACGATCACTTTGTCGTTCTTGTCGATCAGGACGACGGCCACAGTCCACTGCGCAGACTCCGATGCCGGCTCGCCGATCTCGGCGCTGATCACGACGCGCACCTCAGACTTACCGGTCGTCGTGACCGTGTAGCTGGCGACTCGAATCGGCAGGCCGCGTGTCGGGAGGGGCGCAGAGATAAGTTGTCTGACTTGCTCGACTGGTGGCAGGGCTTCGAATGCCGGTTCGGCGGCGCCGCTTGCGGCGTTGCGAAGCACGAACGTCGGCCGTGCGCGCACGACCAGATCGCGGCGTTTCACCTGAACGCGGATGCGGCGTTCCTTGCCCGTGCGATCGGCATCGGTGGGTTCGAAGCCGATCAAGTAGTAGCCCGACAGTTCGCGGCCGAGTCGATCGAAGATGATGTCGGCCGACGCGACGACCTGCGTCATGGTTCCGCGCGTCTGGCCGGCCAGTTGCTCCAGTCCCTCCCTCATCAGCCCGTCGTCATACAACCGCGACATGCCGGGGGCTTGCGTGTCCTCGACGTCGAAGAGCGTCTGGCCCGGCCGGACAATGTGCAGGGTGGCTCGCGCCTCGGCCGCGCGGCGGGCGATGTCGCTCATGCTCGTTCGATCGCGAGCGATGAACAGGCCCTCGGAAATCATGACGATGTTGACGGGGGTCCTGAGCGCAGCCAGCCGACCGAGCAGCGCCTCCAGATTTCGCAGTGTCGCCTGCGTTCGCGAGCTCGATTCGAGCAGCAGGTTGCGCGCGTCAGCTTCGACCGCATCCGCGCAAATCTGTCGGCCGACGCCCACCTCGCCGGCGCACTCGCGATCGATGGCCTGCTCCCACGCGATGGCGTCGTTGCTCTCGAGCGCCCACGCTTCGCTGATGCGCAGTTTGGTCATCCCGAGTCGCCCGCCCGCGCTCCCGGTGACGTTGGCGAGGGCGGCGCGGACGCGGGCGCGGTCGGCCGTGAACTCGACTCCTCCTGCGCCGCCCGGAAGGCGCGCGAGCCCGATCAAGTCGCCTGGCGCCAGGCGATCCATCAGAATCTCGGCAGTCCTCAGCACCGCTCGCGACGACCCCATTCGCAGATGGCTCTCGTCGACGACAAACAGCAGCAGGCGTCCCGTGGTGACGCTCGCGTTCGATGTGTACTGGGCTTCGCGCGGGGTGGCGGGGGTCGTCTCGGTGGCGATGGTCGAGACAAACTGCAGGGACGCAATCGAGCGCGGCTGGCCGTTGACCTGCAGATCGACATCGGCGGTCGTGAGGTCTGGGACCTGATTGCTCTCGCGATCGACGACGGTCACGTCAACGAGCACGAGCTCGGTCTTGGTGTCAAAGGTCGGGCGTGGCAGCTCGGGCTGACCAGCGGGCTTGGTGATTGACTGCTGCGCGCCAGCGCGAAGTCCCGTGAGGGCGACGATGAGGCCGAGAGCCGGCAGAGCGACTCGGACGACGCGTAGTCGAGTCATCGTCCTCACTTCGCCGGCGCGCGATAGCCGTGGCGGGCGCGCACTTCGAAATCGCCGCCGGGCACTTCGAGCTTCACCTCACGCCACCCGCCATCGTGTTTGCGGTTGCTGGACTCGTAGCCCACGATGTATTGATTGGACAGCTCTTCAAGGATTTCCGTGAACGGCGCCTGGAGCTGATCACTGCGCTCGACGAAGAGGACACGACCACCGCTGAGGTTGACGAGACGCTCGATACCCGAGCGCAACTGGGCCTCGCGCACGCCGCGGCCGAGCACCACCATGAAGAGGGTGGCGTCGTTCGCACGCACCGCCTCCTCGACGGTCTGAATCGTGGCATGGCTGGTCCGGTCGTCGCCGTCGCTGAAGACGACGAGCACGCGGCGCCCACGCAGTTTCGAGAGCTGTTGGACGGCGCGAACGATCACGTCGTACAGCGCCGTGCCGCCCCATGGCGCGATGCGATCGACCGCGCGCAGCCGCATCGCGGGGCTCGTCTCCCGGCGCGTGAGCGTGAACATGTTGTCGTTGAACGCGGCAAGGGTGACCTGATCCTTCGGGCCGAGCGCGGCGAGAAACTTCTTGACCGCGTTCTTCAGCTGTGGCATCGCCGGCGTCATGCTCTCGCTGACGTCGATGGCGACCACGATCTCGAGCGGCGATCCCTCGGCCGAGAAGTGCTGAATCGTCTGCGGGACGCCGTCTTCCCACAGCTTGAACGACGTCGGCGAGAGATTCGGGACGAAGCGCCCGCCGTCGGTCACGACCGCCGTGATCTGAACGACCTCGACCTGAACGCTCTCCGTATGATCGATGCCCTTGGTGCGCGTGCTCGTCACGACGCGCCCGCCGCCCCTCAGCTCGCCCACGACGCGAAGCACGTGCGATTTGACTTCTTCGCCAGCGTCCCACGTGCACTCGGCGTTCAGCGTGTCCATCACATTGCACACCTGCTTGCCGTCGGCGAAGAACAGCAGCTTGGTGAGATCGTTCGTTCGGCTGCGAGGTTCGACGGTGGCTTTGAGAACGGTGAGGCCGCTGATGTACGTGTCGGGCTCCGGCGACACCACTCGAATGGTGAGACCGGCGCCGGGTGGTTCCTGGGCCGAAACGACGAACGAAACCGCCGCGAGCACGCCGAGAGTTCGCAACCAATGCATGGCGTTCAAAGGTGTCTGACACCAGCGCGATAATCCAGGCTGGTGTCAGACACCGTTATTTAGAGCGCAGCGGGCCGTCTCCCGCCAGCGCCGCCACGTAATCTTCTACCCTTGACGAGGAAAGCGCCAGTGCTTGTCGCGCCATCGCCGGCAGGTCGTCGGGGAAGCGGGCGTCCACGTCGTGCCAATAGTCCTGCGTGGCAAAGGTGAGGAGCGCCGGGATCAGTCGGGCTGGAAGCTTCAGCCGGGCCGTTTCCTGAGCGAGCCGAAGCGTGAGATCGGGGACCTGCGTGCCGATCATGCCGGCCTCGGCGCGGCCGCCAAAGTCTTCCCATGGCGCTGGAGAAGGCATGGCCGTGCGCAGACGGGTATCGAGCGGCTCGGCATACACGCCCCAGCGGTCGAGATCGCGCTCGGACAGCGTGGGTCTGCCGAGCCACAGCAGATCGCGCAAGCTGAAGAGCTGTGGAATCACGTCGGGTGTGCGCCGCACGATCCACGGCAGCGCCTGTTGCAGCGCTGCGGACACGCGCGCCTCTCTCGCGAGAGCTGCGACGGCGGCGAGGTCGTGACCGGCGCCGGAGACGCGATCGCGCCCGCGAGCCATCGCGGCGACCAGCTCGTCTCGAGCCGCATCGCTGAGATCGCGGGGATTGAGCGCCATCGCCGTCCGGGCCAGCGTAATCTGATCGTTCAGATTGATCGACGGCGCCGCCGGCATGTCGTTGTCGTCGATGCGCCGGAGCGCGAGCCGCGCCAGACCGAGATCCAGACCGAGAATCGACCCGCTGACGTGCCACGGCATCCCGTCGCCGATTTGCTCGCGCGGCAGAAGCCACGGAAGGACCTGTCGCCGCGGAGATGTGCTGATCTCGAGTCCGAAATCGTGGCGCAGCGGCACATCACGACTCAAGAGCGCCGGGCCTTCAGGGTCGCCGAGCGCCGGCGTGTACACGAGAACCAGCAGCGCCTCGATCAACGGGCCCGGTTGGCGTGATTCGAGCGCGCGGTCCAAGCCTGGCGACTGCAGCTGTTCGCGAATGCGCAGCATCCGCTGTCGTTCTCCCGCCGCGAGATCGATGCGATAGGTCAGTCCCTCCCACACGACCCTGTGGCCGTCAGCCTCTGCAACCGGTCCGGCCATCGCCTGAAGAATCGTCGATTCGAAGGTCGTCTCACTCGAAAACTGATCCGGCGCCACCAGTTGCGGAAGTGTGGGCACGAGGGTGCCCGTGATCCAAGTGGCCACCGCCGGCGCAGCGGGGGAATCGCGGTCCACGGCGTCGCAGAGCGTGCGGACCAGCCGTTCGGCCGTGCTGACATCGATCGTTCGAACCAGGCGCACGCGCTCGATGATGGCGAGCGCCGCTTGGAAGGCGACCAGGCCCTGACGCTGATCGCGGCCCGACCGCTCGCTGACGCGGCGAGCCGCATCCACGACCCGCGCATAGACTGCCGGCGCCATGATGTCCATGCGATCAACGGCGTGGAGAGCCGATCGATAACGGCGATATCCACCGAGCGCGACCAGCACTTCGAGCGCGTCGGTGTCGCTGGCGGCGCCGAAGACCGCTTGAGCGAAGCGAACGACCTCGAATCGATCCCGGCGCTCGCGGGGACTGCCTTCGGCAATCCGTTGCGCCAGCCACGCCAGGCTCACCGCACCACTGCCGGTACGAGGGATCGACGGTGCCTCGCGACGCGAGATGTCCGTCTCGTCGAACACCGCCTGCCAGAGCCACTGCCACGCCGGTGCGGCGATCGCCCGATCGCGAATGCCCAGCCGGGTCGCGATCATCCACGGATCGGCGGTGCCACGGAGAAACGGGTGTTCTTCGAGCCGCCAGTTCTGATCGCCGTTGCGAAAGCTCGAGTAGAGCGCCCGACCGTGCTCCAGCGTCTGTTCGGCCGAGCCGCCCGGAAGCGCCATCCTCAATCGATCGGGTCCCATGGTCGCGAGCGTGTCGAAAAACCAGGCCAGGCGGCCGCCATCGCGTGAGGCGATCGCGCGGATGAAGTCAGCAGGCCGAGAAACACGCTCGGCCGCGAGCACCTCCCAGACTGGTTCGGCGGCTGTGCCGCCCGGCACGTCCACCTTCCCGTTGACAATGCGAAGGCTGCGCGCGACGAGCGCAAAGCCGGCGGGCGCGGTGCGGACGAGCCATCGCAGCAGGCCGCGATCGTCTTCCAGCAGCGATCGGATGGAGGCGTCGGTCGCCATCGCGCCGGCGCAGACGAGGAGCGCCGATCGATTCGAGACCAGCGCGATGAACAGATCGCCCCGCGACGGAATGTCCAGCAGATCTCGCCAGGCGTCGGCGCTGAGGGGCACGGGAATCGTGATCGGCGCCGAGTCAGTCGTCGCCCGATCCTCAGGATCGCCGGGCACGACCTGATCGCCGATCACTTGCGCGAGCTGCCGCTGCGCGAGAACGCGCTCCGCGTACCCGATGCTCTGGCCATAGATCTGCCGTGCTAACAACGCGATCGCGATGCCGCGCTCCGAGGGCACGAGACCAAGCCGCTCGTACTCTCTCGCCCCACCGTTGATGGGTAGGTCGAAAAAGCCGCGCACCTCGGCCTGCTCACTGGCGCGGACGTCGAGCCCGGTTGTGACGAGCAGCGTGACGAGCAGCGTGACGAGCAGACCCACGATCAACAGGCGTGGCACGGGCTCAGCATAGCGCTGACTTTGACGAAGGCGGCGCAAACTTCAAACCCTGGCGCGCCGCCCCCCGTCAAATACCACATGGCCCTCGACACCCTTCGCCAGGATCCCAAGCGCAGACCGAGCTGACGGCGCTGCAGCTGAACTGGGGCGAGCGCGTCGGGGTGAAGCAACACGTCTTTGCACCGGCTCCGCCGCCGACGCCTGGAGCTGCCGCGAACCCTGGCGCGGGCCACGTCCTGCGAATGAATCCCGTGCCGCAGCCTCCAGCGCGACTCTAAACTAAAGAGTCGCCTCTACGGACGCGTCACCTCGATCGATCACTCGTGCCTCGACCGGCGCGCCTGGACAGCTGTCGCAAGGCACCACTAAAGTGGTGCCCTACGATTCGTGATCCAGGGCAAAAAAGTCGTCGTCGTGATGCCGGCGTACAACGCCGAGCGGACCATCGAAAAGACGTGGCGTGAGGTCTTGGGTCAGGACATCGTGGATCTGTGCATCGTGGTCGACGATGCGAGCCAGGATCGGACGCTGTCGCTCGCGCGGTCGCTCGAGAAAGTCGTGGCGCACGGGCATCAGAGCAATCGCGGGTACGGCGCCAACCAGAAGACGTGCTATCGCCTTGCCCTCGAGCACGGCGCCGACATCATCGTGATGGTGCACGCCGACTATCAATACACGCCCAAGCTCATCCCGTCGATGGTTGGCCTGGTCGCGAGCGGTCTCTATTCCTGCGTGCTGGGGTCGAGGATTCTAGGTGGGCAGGCCCTGACGGGCGGAATGCCCGTCTGGCGGTACGTCGCCAATCGTGTTCTGACGCTTTCACGCTTCAACAGTGTTTCCGAAGCGGTAATCGGACGGCCTTTCGCACTTGAGCGACTGCTCTGGGACACTGACGCTTACAACGCGAGATGACGATTCCCAACGCCGACCGCGCGATCATTTCGCCGGAAAAGCTCACCGGGTACCTGTTGAACGCGTCACACAAGCGGGAAAGGCGAGATTGCTTCTGAGGGTCGGATATCGTTCGGACAACCCGCAATCGCTGGAGTCGGATTTGCGCGCTCAGCACTTGTCGTTGGATGTGACTCGCACGCATGAGAACGCGTACGGCGTCGTCTACGAGATTGAGGGACCGATCGCGACGCCGAGCGGCAGGAGCGTCCGCTTCTGCTCAGTCTGGCAAGTTGACACTGGCACCGACGTGCCGCGATTCATTACCATGTACCCGAGGTAGGTCATGCCCTTCGACATGTACGGCGACGTGATCCTGACCCGCGACGTCACTGAGCACGGACTCCGTGCTGGCGATGTCGGAACGGTCGTGGAGCGACACGCCGTACACGGTCTCCCCGAGGAAGGCTATTCCGTCGAGTTTTTCGACATGACCGGGAATACAGTGGCAGTTGCCACGCTCCCCGCGAGCGCCCTACGCCTGCCCACCCCTGCCGATCGGCCCACCGTCCGAGCTCTTAGCGCCTGAGTCGTCCAACTTGAGAAGGACCGATGGCCGTCACGGCTTCCACACGTGGCGTTCGCCGCGACTGCAGCCGTCGGTCATAGCCGCAATGCCTCGACCGGCTCCACTCTGGCCGCGCGGCGTGCCGGCGCGTACGCCGCCACGAGAGCGATCGCGAGCATCCCGGCGGTGGCGAGCACGACCGGCCACACGCTGTCCGCGGGCAGATCGGTAACGACACGGCTTGCCGCGCGGCGGCTCAGGAGGCCAAGCGGCACTCCGATTACCAGTCCGGCGCAGACCAGACCGAGGGCACCGCGGAGCACCATACGCGAGATGTCGTATCGCGTCGCGCCGAGCGCGATGCGGATCCCGATCTCGTTGGTGCGGCGCGTCACCGAGTAGGCCAGCAGGCCGTAGAGGCCGAGCGCGGCGAGCGCGGCGCCGAGGCCGCCGAAGAAACTGGAGAGTGTCGCGATCACCCGTTCCGGCACCACGGATGCGTCGACAAGATCGTCCATCGTCGTCACACGAGCGACCGGCACGGTCTTCAGTTCCTCGCGGACGATCCGTCGCACCTCGCCCGCCACCGCGGCTGAACGCCCCGTCGTCTTCAGGGCGAACTGACTCGCGAACATGCGCGGCTCCTGGAACGCGTTCAGGTAGATCGTGCGCGGCGGGGCCTCACGCAGATCCAGGTATTTGGCGTCGCCTACCACGCCGATAATCTGGTACACCTGATCGGGCGGGGCGCCGGTGATGCCACTGTTCGAGGGGCCGACCAGTTGGAAACGCCCGCCGAGAGGGTCCTTGTCGCCAAAGTAGTGCCTGACCATGGCTCGATTGACGATGGCAACTGGCGGGCCGCCCTTGTCCGTGAACGCGAAGTCGCGCCCGACAAGCAGCGGAGTGCCGAATGTCTCGAAGAACCGCGGTCCCACCCAGTTGAGCGGGACGTAGCGACGCGCATCGGCCGCCTCTTCGAAGCCCTCCACTTTGATGAACCGTGACGCTCCCGCACCCGAGATGGGCGTCACCCCGCTGAGTGTGGCCGAGTGCACGCCCGGAATGTCCGCAAGCCGGCCAAGCAAATGCTGGTACGGCGCGAACAACTGTTCGCGCGGATATCCGCTATTCGCTGGGTCCAGCGTGACCAGCAGCAAGGACGCGCGCTGAAAGCCGAAGTCCTGGTTCCGCAGGTTCGAGAGGTGGTGTACGAAGAAACCGGCAGCGCTCAGGAGCACGACAGACACGGCGACTTGAGCCACGACGAGGCTCTTTGCAAACAGTCGGCGCGATCGTGTCTCTCCAGCCGCTCCGTGTGCGCGCAGCGAGTGTGCCGGCGCAGAGGTCAAGGCATGCCAGGCCGGAGCGGCGCCGAACAGCACGGCGGTCAACACGGCGACGGTGGCGGTGAACAGCAGCACCTGCAGATCGGCCTGCACCTGAATCTCGATGCGCTGCTGCAGCCTCAGGAACTCGCGTCCGGACAATATGATGCGCACGAGCGTCTCGGCGCCGACGGACGCCAGCGCGACGCCGATCAGCGGAGAGCAGCAGTGACTCGGTCAGCACTTGCCGCACCAGCCGCACGCGTCCCGCGCCGAGCGACACGCGTAAGGCCATCTCGTGTTGCCTCGCCGCTCCACGCGCCAGTAGCATGCTGGCGACATTGATGCAGGCAATCAGCAGGAGCAGGGCGACCACGGCCATCAGCACGAGGAGTGAGGTGGCGAACCGATCGCGCAACGCGGCAAACCCCGCCGCAGCCGGCTCCAACTCGATCGTGATGTCGCGAACCGAGGCCGATTGCCTCGTCTTGGCCATATCCTCGAGCCGGTACCGATCGAGCACCCGCATCTCGGCGAGTGCTTGCTCGATGGTGACACCGGGTTTCAGGCGGCCCATCATGCCAACGGACAACGTACCGTCCATCCGGCGGCTCGGCTTCTGGAGCAACGGTTCCATCGCCGCCGGCACCCAGACGCTGGGCCTGATACCGACCTGGAGTCCAAAGAACTCTCGCGGCGCGACACCGACCACCGTCGCCGGCACGTCGTTCACGACAATCACCTTGCCGACGATCGCGGGATCCGCGTGCAACCGGTTCGTCCAGTACGACCAGCTGACCACCGCGCTGGCCGCGCTCGCCGAGTCCGCCTGATCGTCCCGTGCATCGATCAAGCGACCAAGGGCCGGCCGCACGTCAAGCGCGGTGAAGAAGTTACCCGCGACGTACTCGCCGTCGATCGTCTCGGGCTCCAAGCCCTCTCCACTTACGTGAAAGCGTCCGCGAGCAACGGCCAGCAGATCCGAGAACGACTGGTTGTGATCACGAAAGTGCTCGTAGTGCCGCCACCCGAAGGAGCTCATGCGCGGCTCACCAGGATATCGGCTCAGCAGCTCGACGAGCTGTTCCGGATGGCTCACCGGTAGGGAGCGGAGCATCAGCGTGTTAATCAAGCTGAAGGTCGCCGTGTTGGCGCCGATGCCAAGCGCAAGCGAGACGACTGCCACCGCGGTGAAGCCCGGCGAGCGCCGCAGGGTCCGCGCTGCATACCGCAGGTCCTGCCACGTCGTTTCGAGTACGTTCTCCCAGCCGACGTCACGCACACGGTCTTTGACCGCGGCAGCGCTCCCCAACTCCATGCGAGCGGCGCGCGTGGCCGTCTCGCGGCTCATGCCCGCACGCACTTTGTCCTCGATCGCCATCTCGAGGAACTCCTGGAGCTCGGCGTCCAGTTCCTGCTCCTGTCGAGTCCGGCGCAGCAGCCCGACCAGCCCGCCGACGAGGCGCGTAAGGAATGCCATCAGAGCTCTCCGAGCGATGCGGACATGATGCGGGCGATCGCGGTGGTCTGCCGCTTCCAGTCTTCGGCCTCGCGCTTCAGCGTGTTCCGTCCCTTGGCGGTCAGCGCGTAGTACTTGCCGCGCCGGTTGTGCTCCGTGACCTGCCACTCGCCAGCGATGAGTCGGTCACGTTCCAGGCGGCGCAACGCGGGAAACAGCGACCCGGCATTGACTTGAAAGACGCCCTTGCTGATCTGCTCGAGGCGCACGCCGATGCCGTAGCCGTGCATCGGCTCCAGCGCTAGCGTCTTCAGGATCAGCATGTGCAGCGTGCCCTGCACCAGGCTGCTCGACTTCTGCTCGGCCGACATCGCGCACCTCTCCTCTAGTTCAACGAGATGAGAGGATATGCTTCTTCTCTAGTTTGTCAAGAGGAGAGACGAAGCGGTCGCACCAGGCTGTCGACGCGCCGTTGTGCGGAGATCGAGCCTGACGATGCAGCAGCCGATGAGGCATTGGCGCACCCTGCGCCACATGTTCCTGCTATGCAGTGTCCTCGCCATTGTCCGGACGCGGCAGAGGCTTAACAGTCGCGGTGGGCGTAGCCAGGTCAGCATTGGCAGGCGACGGGGCGTAGCCCTCATCCAGTGAGCGCGCCCAGTCGCGCAACTCGTTGATGCGGTCGCCGACGAACGTAACGAGGATACCCGCCAGCTCCCGATCGTCGTCGCGGTTGTAGAAATCCACGAGGCGGGATGGGGCGCCGTTCAGTTGCCCGTAGATCAGTTCCAGATCTTCACGGAATGGCTCCCCGCGTTCGGCCAGCCTCTCTCTGAAAACGTTCATCGATTTCTGCACCGCTTCGACGCCGTACATACCGACGGGGCGGAACGTCGCTTCGCGTACGGCTTGATGCACCTTCTCCATGGGATGCGAGAGTCCGCCGAACGTTAGCTCGAGCGGCCGTCCTTTGAACCGATCACGGTGTGCGCGCTCTGCTTCGCTGATCTCGCCGAGTGCGCGTTTCAAGACCGCCTCCAGTTCCTGAACCTGAGTGCGAACGAGATCAGGAATATTCACGGTGGTGTACGTCCGATCGCCAACCGCGTTCGATGCGGAGAGCTGAAAGCCGCTCCCACTGAGCGACATCTGGCTGATGAAGTACGAGCCGCGTTCGGACTCCGGTCCCCGGTTCCGCCACACGGGATGACTGATGCTGGAATTACGCAGCGACCGAACCTCGGAGAGGCGGTCGTTCCCTGGGCCCTGAATCCATTTCTCTGGCCCTGTAAAGCGGACCAGATTTTCACCAGTTCGAACGCATTGATCAGCTGGTTGCCCCAAATCGCGGCATTACGAACTGTCGCCTAGTTCGCTCCCTCCTGAGGTTCGCCGGCGGAATGGCCGTCACTCAATGATGCGGCGTTTCTTGAGAGCTAACACCGTCAATTTACTTGGGCAATGTGGCCGCGAATGCTCGTATCTCCCGAAGCACGTCAGCCTCATTGGACAGGAACATGAAGAGATTCGCGCCCGGGAGTTCGACGATGCGAGCCGTGGGGATGGCAGCAAGTAGATCCTGTTGCCATCGTGTGTACATCGTGCGTATGGCCGTGTACTGCTGGCGAAGCGCGGCACGCTCCTGCTCGTTACGGATATCGTACTCGGCAGCCACTTCCTCGAACGGGCGTTGCGCTTGGTACATTGCCAGCACCGGAACGCGTATCCTCGCATAATTCGGCTTCACCCTCGCATCCACAGTGATCGCCTGGCGAATCGTGAAATTCATGAGCGATTGGCCCACCGAACCGTCAGAATTCTCGGCGAACTGTTGACGCCATTCAGCTTCGGGAAAGTTGACCCTCAGACCGGGCCGTTTGGTGAGCGCTTTGAACGAGCTGCGGTCGGGCTCCGGTGTCGGCTTGAGCGGGCGCGGCACCGTCGTGGGGTCCGGCAACGGCGGATCGTATGGGGGTGTCGTCGGGTCGCTTGCTCCGTCGAGATAGACGAGCCCGCTGAGACGGTCGGAATGCTGCGAAGCGAACATCGTCAGAACCTGCCCGGCGCATGAAGTGCCGACCAGTAGAGATTTCTGAGCCTTCAGGGAATCGAGCACTTCGAGCAGATCGTCCACGGACCGTTGCACGGCATAGCCGGTAGCCGGTTTATCGGACGCACCAATCCCGCGTCGAGTAATGCCGTAGACATGGAACTGATTCGTCAGCTTCGGGGCGAACTCGTCGTACGAATGCGCGGAAAGGTAACATCCGAGCAGGACGAGCGGCGGGCCTGATCCCTCCCAGTCGAGCACTTCCAGTCGAATTGACGAATCGACCGTGATC
>JBOGIV010000240.1:0-7609 GCA_050747925.1 Vicinamibacterales bacterium | reverse complement strand
GTCCTAACAACCCGGGAGCGCAAGCGGAGCGAGCGCGACAGCTCAAGGCCGGCGCCAGAGCCCCACGGCCACGCAAAGCCAGGCGGCGGTCAGGCAGCCGAAGCCGAAGAAGATCGGCACCAGTGATTCGGCCAGGCCGATTGTCGAGGCCGTAGTGAATTCCGCCGTCTGGCTCATGCCTACCCCGCGAAGAACGTTGAGCAGACCCAGGCTCGTGCCACTGATCGCCGCGAAGATGGCGGCGAGCGACAAGGGACGCATCAGGGCCAGGCGATGCTCGGTGGGCCAGATCGCATAGACAATCCCCATGCTCAGAGGCGCGACCCCCATGAACATGCTCACCAGAGCGAGAATCGAGGCCTGTGCCAGTACAGTCATCGTTGCGACCTCCACGGTTTGACCACGGACCTGTACAACGCACAAAGGTGCTGCGCGTGACGCCCGTCACGTTTTCCGTCGTTCCGCGTTAGTACTACTGCGATGGACCGCGACCGCGAGCTCCAACTGGTCACTCGACTGCGTGCCGGCGATCCCGATGCGTTCGACGAAATCCACGACGCCTTCAATGCCCGGTTGTTCAACTTTCTCTGCCGGCTATCGAACCGCCGGGACGTCGCCGAGGACCTGCTCGCGGAAACGTGGCTGCGTCTGGTTAGGCACGCGCACAAGCTGCGACCAGAGACGCAGCTCGCCGCCTGGCTGTTCACCGTGGCCCGCCACCTGCATGTGAGCTACTGTCGTTCGCGCTGGCTCCAGGATTCACGGGCCACCGATCTGATTGGCCTGTGGCCATCTCACGCGAGTGCGCCATCCCCATTCGAGGCAGTGGAGGGCATCGAGGCCGAGCGACGTATCGCCACGGCGCTTGCCTCTTTGCCGGTCGCCTATCGCGAGGCCGTGCTGCTCACGGCCATCGAAGGGCTTCGACCGTCGGAGGCGGCCGAGATCTGCGGCGTCAGCGGAGAGGCCATGCGCCAGCGCTTGAGCCGTGCGCGCGCGCTCCTGGCCCGCCGCCTGGCCGACACTGAGGTGCCCGGCCTTGCGTCATTGCACGAGGTCACAACATGACGTCCACCGACCTTGACGAGGCGAGAACCGAACAGCTTACGCGGTTGCCGATCCTCATGTCCGACTCGAGGCGCGCCGAGCGCACGGGGCGACGGTGCCGCGCCCTGCTGGGAAGCCGGCGGCGACGTCAGGAGCATCTCCGCTCGCGATTCGACATCGCGCAACGTGGTCTTGAGCAGGTGGTCGTCGGCGCTTTCTGCCTGTTTTATGTCGCCTATGTCACCGCACTGGTGGCTACGACATTCCGCCTTCAAGGCCTGCTCCACTAGCGAAGCTTCGCCTCAAATCGCCCAGAAGAACGCGTCGGCTTCGCTTTGCTAGGGGCAGTGTAGTTTTGCCCCGCTCCGCGGGGCGAGACATCTTCTAAAGCCCGCCGAAAACTTGCTTCAAACGTCACGATAGTGGCCTTAGAAGATGTCTTGACAGCTTCTCTAAGGCCTGCATGGCGACAGTTGAAGCATGTTTCTTGAGCAGACGACAAACGCACCTATCGGCGGTAAGGTGGGGCATGGTCGCGGTTCGGGGCGGGTTGTCGGTCGTCGCGGTTTTGCTCGCGACCGGAACCGCAGCCGCTCAGGCTGTCCGAGCGACGACGTTTGCTGAAGTGATGCGGCGGGCTCACGCCTACGTCGCCGTCTACGAAGACCACCAGCTTTCCAGCCTGATCGCGCGCGAGGAGTACCACCAGCAGTCGCTGCACCCCGACGAGCGCGTGCGAGCCGAGCGAACGCTGCTTTCGGACTACATGCTGTTCCAGCTCCCGCCCAAAGAAGACTGGTTCGCGCTGCGAGACGTCCACGAGGTGAATGGCAAGCCGGTCGCGGATCGCGACGTCAGGCTCAAAATGCTGTTCACGGAACCGCGCAACCGCGTTGAAGAGCTCGCCATGGCCATCGACCAGGAGAGCGCGCGTTTCAATCTGGGCGATGTGCCTCGAACCGTGAACCTGCCCACCTTCGCGCTGCGCTTTCTGCGCCCCGCCAACCGCAAGCGCTTCGACTTCAAAAAGGAGGCGGAGGAGCGCGTTGGCGACGCGGTGACCTGGGTCGTCGGTTACCGAGAAACGGATAGCCCCACCTTCAGCGCCACGATTGAGGGCAAGGACGTCGCGGCGAGCGGGCGGTTCTGGATCGACCCGGAGTCAGGCGCCGTGTTGCGAACCGAGATGATCCTCGGAGGCACGCGCGGTGTGCCGCAACGAATGACGGTGACGGTGACCTACGATCTGGAGCCGTCGTTAGGCTTCAGAGTGCCGATCGAAATGCGCGAGCGGTACGACAATCCCCGCAAGAAGCGGCAGGACATCATCGTTGGGCGCGCAACTTACTCAGCCTTCCGCCCATTTGACTGGCGATCGTTGAGGTGAAGGCCCGCCTTCGCTTCCGCTCGACCTTGGTGAGCTTCGGCGAGGCAAGCTCTGTCGGTTCAAATGGGAACTGCGGCCATCTGCGCGCGGACCTGAAGCTCGAAGCGGCGCGGGCGCATCTTGACGTGGAAGGCCAGCCGATCGTCGAAGAAATCCGAGACGATCGGCGGACACCACTGGCAGAGATCGTCGGCGCCCTGCATCACAGAGACTGACCCATCGGCCCGGTCGGGCGACGGAACCGCCAGGATCGATCGATCAGTTAGAGCGACTGCGGACGACAGGTACGCGTAGACGCGGTGATGGCCCGCCATCAACGTCGTGGATTTGGGTTGGCACTCTAGATTCACGAAGCGCGGCGCTTCGATCACCTGGAAGCCGCGAGCCACATCGAAGTCCAGCACGAACTCCGGGTGCGGGAGCTCAATGTTGATGGTGTTGACCATCGCACGAACTCGGCCCTCCATCGACGTCGGAGCGGGGTCGAGCCACTGCTCAATCCACTGCGCGCGAGTCCGGCACACCCGTTTGAAGTGATCGCACCGATCCAGCGTGATGCCGAGCTGATGTGCGGTGAGCTCGAGCGGATTCACCTTGACGACCGACTTGACCTTCCCACCAACGCGCGACTGCCCTTCGAGGAACCTGTCGACCGCTGCCCATTCTTCAGCCGACAACGGCAACTGCTCGGGCGGCCGAAGTGACCGATGACCCAGTTGCTCTGCTCGATGCCGATGGCGGGCCCAGAGATCCTCCGCGGCTCCCATGGAGAGCGGTGGCCCGAAGAGACACTGCTCGCGTAGGAACGCCGTGGCGATGTCCTGTTTCATCCACCCGAGCAGCACTACGGCGTTCATCTCGCCTACTTCAACTCGACCCGCGTGGTCGCGCCCGCTTTCACCGTGACCTCCACTCGGTTTCCACCCGACACTTCCAGCAAATAGCGGCCCTCGGCGACGTGGGGCCACAGCGCCGCGGGCGCGCCAATGTCGGTCCAGCCGCCCAATCCACTCGACGGGACCAGTTGCGCGAGACCTTGTGCGTCTACCAACCGGACGCGGCGGAAAGGTTGGCCGCCGCAGCACTGCAGCTCGACGCTGCCGCCATGGTCGAGCGCGATTGACAAGCCTGCGGAGGGCAGCGACACGGCGAGGGACCGCGGAGCATAGCCAGTGACGTGCGAGGTCACGACGTACTTCCCGGGGCTGAGTGCTGGAATCTGACCGTTCCCGTTGCTGTCCAGTGACAGCGTGGTCTGAAACGCGATGCCACCGTCACCCGCAGCAACCGTCACGGTCGCCTGTGACAGCGGGGCACCGGTCGCGGCGTCCGTAAAACGCAGTCTTAACCCCGGTTTATTCGCCAGCGTCAGATCGAGCTGGGCAATCGTATCGCTCACAGAGACCGATCCAATCCGTTCCTCGAAACCGACCTTGGTCGCTCTGATCTGGTAGTGGCCGGCATCGAGATCGCCGAACTGATAGCGGCCCACTGAGTCGGTCATCACTCGCCGCACGTCGGCGGGAGTGCGTTCGCGGCCGCTGACGGCAAGAACAACGGCGCTCTCAATTGGCTCGCCGTCGGATGAGGTGACCCGTCCTTCGAGTCCCGCCAGGGGCAAGTCAATATCCAGCGCGCTCGTTGCGGCTATGACGATGGGTCGCTGGTACCGGACACCGTCTCCAATCACGAGCACGACGTAACGGCCATCCTCGAGCCCCGTCACTTCGTAGTGACCCTGAGTATCGGTGGTGGCGCGACCGCGCGTGTGGATCGCGGGATCTTGAGGAGAGAAGGACACAAGGACGCCGGCAATGGGTCTCGATCCCCGCAATACCGCTCCTGAGACGGACGACTGGCCCGAAAAGATCAGTTCCACTTGAACGACGTTTCCCGAACTGGCGGACGCGATCTCGACAGTCGCGTTGACGCTGGCTCCTTCACGAAAAGACGTCGTGGCCTCGAGCGACACGATGCCGGGTGGAACGTGCGGGAGGACGAAATGACCGGATGAGTCGGTGAAGGTCGAATCGTAATAGCCGATGCTGTGGGCCATCACTTGAATGTGATTGAGCCGCTCGGGCGGAAGGCCGCTCACCGAACCTTCGATGCTCGCGCCACTCGTCATCGTCAGAGTGACTTCGACACTGCGATCGGCCTCGGTGACGACGATGGTTTGTCTCGGTGATACACCGGATGGCGCGCGCGCCTCGAGTGCGTAGCTGGCCGGCCGGACGTGAGGAAATTGGAAGCGGCCCGACGAATCACTCACAGTCGACTGAGGCGCTTCACGGCTTGCTTGCTCCCCGGCTGCGGTGAGCGTCACCGTCGCTCCTGCCACCAGCCCCGAGCCTTCGGCCACGACCAGTCCGTTCACCTCCGTGCCGCTGCCGAGCGCGATCTCGAGACGCCGCTCGCGCAACGCGTCGACGGGCCTCCGTACGGAGGGATGCTCTGGATGGTGCACGGACAGCGTGATTCGCGACGGCGGCAAGTCGCTCAGGAAGAAGTGTCCTTCACCGTCGCTGATGGTCGTTCGATCGCCAAGCCCGAGCGCCAGCATCATTTCTTCACCTGGATCCGCGCTCTCGCCCTCACGCCAGCTGACGGTTGCGTTCGAGACGGGTCGTCTCGTCGTCGCGTCGACCAGCCGACCCTCGACAACAACCCCGGGTTTCATCGAGACAACGATTTCTTCCGAGCTCGGCAAGACGATCGACGAAATCTCCGTGGGCCTGAAACCTGCCGCTCGCACACGAATCGTCGCGGCGCCGGCCGGCAGCCTCTCCATCTCAAACCGCCCGTCGTCGGATCGGAATTGGACAGCCGCAGTTCCCCCAAACCGAAGCGTCGTCTGGCCTCGAACACGAGCCAGACGCTCGACGCTGAACTCGCTGATGGGAGCGCCGGTATCGCCATGAACCACGCGACCGCGCAACGAAGCATCTGGCACCATCTGCACGACCAAGTCGTCTGCGGGCGCGCGCAGTGTGCGATTCACTGGCGACATTCCGGGCGCGTCGAACTGCAGCGACACAGGCTGGCCTTCGGAGAGGTCCTGGACGATGAAGAACCCCGAAGCGTCGGTCGTCGTCGATCGAACGCCTGTGGTGAGATCGACGTCGGTCACGCGGGCGCCAATCACCGGATCCCCGGTGGGCGTGAGCACATGTCCCGAGACCGAAACGCTTGGCGGCAGCACGATCTTCGGCAACCCACCCAGGCCGGCGGGAAGAATCTGACGTCCACGCAAGTAGACCGACGAGTACCCTGCCGCCGAGACGCCGAAGTCGTAGCGACCCGCTTCGAGGCCTGCGATGACGAACCGCCCGGCCGCATCGGAGTAGGCCACGACGGGCGGACGTTCTTGAATGGGGACTTGAAGCGGCATGCCAGTGTTCTCTTCCAGCCGGAGATAGCGAATGGCAGCGCCGACGACGGGCCGATCGGCCTGGTCCACGACCAAGCCAGTGACCGGTGAACCTCGGCGAAGCGTGAAGACAACGTCGGCTCTTGTGACTCCCGTGTCGAGATCGATGCCGCCAAACCGAGCAGCGGCGAAGGCTGGCGCGGCCGCTTCGAGCCGAAGGCCGCGACCAGGGGCCAGGCCCCGGATCACGAATCGGCCGGTCGTATCTGTAATCGCGGTCTCGACATGCGTTCGACCGGCGCGCATAAGACGCGCAAGTTGCTCCAAAGCGCTTGGGTGCTTGACTGTGACCATGGCGCCGGGGATGGGCTGACCGGATTCGTCCACAACCCGACCGGCAATCCGCGCTTCGGGCGGAAGCGAGACCGCGAGCGTGCTGTTCGATCCGCCCGTCAGGCGAAGCTCGGGCCGAACCGCCCGGTTGTAACCGAGCCGCGCCGCTTCAACTGTGTACAGCCCAGGCAGCAACCCGAGCAGAGTGAAGCGCCCAGTACGATCGGTTGATGCAATCGTTCCGGCTGTTGTTCCCGTGAGGGTGAAGGAAGATCCCTGGTAGACACGCAGCCGCGCTCCGACGACGACGCGACCGGTCGTTTGATCGGTCACGATGCCCGACAAGGCGGCGGACGCCCGAAGAACGACATCCACCTTCAGCGTCGCGCCGTTGCGAGCAACGAGTCGCAAAGCACCCGCTCGTCCCGTTCCGGTTCGTGCGATGACGACAACATCGCCGGGTGCAACCGCCTCTAGACGAAACCGTCCCTGATCGTCGGTGGTCGTCCGTGACAAACCAGCTTCAACGGTCGCGCCTCCAACGGGAACGCCAACCTCACCAACGACGCGGCCCTCAATGGTTCCACCACGTTCGAGGATCCAATTCGCGCGCGTGCCGATGCTCACGGCCTCGGCAAAGCCCGGAGCACGAACCGCCATCGACCGCGCCCGCGGCGGCGCGTTGGTGACGATAAAGCGCCCCTCAGCATCGGTTGTGGCACGCCCGGGCGCCAGCGGTTCGGCCGCCTCAGTGGTAAAGACAAACACTTCGGCTCCTTGTACGGGTCGTTGTCGATCGTCCACGACCCTGCCTTCGACAATCCGACCGGGCATGAGCTGGATGACGCCGATGTCGGCTTCCATGGAAGCAGGCACAGCTTGCGCGGCAATGGCCGTCACGGTTCCCGGCGCCGACGCGTGCACCTCAACTGGAGGCAACTGGGCAGGAACGTCGAGGACGAACTCGCCGTCGGCATCTGAAGCGGCCGACGCTACGCTGCGATCGACGGATGGATCGATCGCGGCAACGATGGCGCCAGCCAATGGGTGTCCAGCTTGATCGACAACGCGTCCTCTGACCGGTCCCGCGGCCGCAAGGGCCGGCGCACATGCAACGATTCCGGCCATGATGGGAGCCATCCAACGAGTGAGCGCCAGCAACAGCCGCGATGCCACCCACACACTGAAGGCCGCCGATGGGACCCCGTAGAGCCAGAACGCCCACGGCGATCCGCGGTCCCTGTGGTCAGTAGCCGGGAATCCTCGAAGTAAACGCTTGAGCCACCGCCAGGCTCTCCGACGAAGGTTCGGCGCGTCGAGGATCTCTGTGAGTACGTAGTACCCATCGGTGCGCGCGAAGGGAAAGAGATTCGCCACCGACAGAAGGCCAAGGACAGATACACAAATGAGCGCGAACTGCATCGCCAGCGACCAAGGCGATGCGAGCGACAGCCATGTCCACCCCGCGGCGC
>JBOGIV010000239.1:0-7996 GCA_050747925.1 Vicinamibacterales bacterium | reverse complement strand
ACATCAAGGTGCGTCCGGACGGCGTGGTGAAGGTGCTCGACTTCGGCCTCGCGAAGGCGCTCGCGCCAGCCGACGCGATGTCAGCGAGCGTGACGCTCTCGCCAACAATCACATCGCCCGCGATGATGACGGGGGTCGGCGTGCTGCTTGGCACGGCCGCCTACATGAGTCCCGAACAAGCGCGCGGTAAGGCGGTGGACAAGCGCACCGATATCTGGGCGTTCGGCGCGGTGCTCTATGAGATGTTGACCGGACGGCGAGCCTTTGCTGGCGACGACGTCTCAGACGTGATCGCGTCGGTGCTCGCGCGCGAGCCCGATTGGACGCTGCTCCCTGCCGGGCTCTCGCCGGCGATCGTGGCCTTCATCAAATGCTGCCTGGAGCGGGACCGTAAGCAACGCATTCGCGACATTGGCGATGTGGCTCTGGCGCTCGACGGTGCATTCGAGGTTGACGCCGCTCATGCCGTGGGCAGTGTGGCGATCGCTCGGCCTCTGTGGCGACGAGTACTTTCCGTCGCGATGACCGCCATCATCGCGGTGCTCGCAACCGGCGCCGTCGCGTGGATCCGCTGGCCTGCCGCCGAACCGCGATTGACGACGCGCTTCGACTACATCCTGCCCGAGGGCCAGAGACTGCAGCCGACGCAACGACCGATCATTGCGATTTCGCCTGATGGCCGGTCGTTCGTCTATCAGACCTCGGAGGGTCTGTTTCTGCGATCGATGGGCGACCTCGAGACGCGGCTCATTCCAGGGACGCAAGTCATCGCCAGCCCGTTCTTCTCACCCGATGGCCAATGGGTCGCGTATTTCACGACGGCCGGGCCGTCGGCCGAACGCGGAATCCTCGCAAAGGTGGCCGTGAGTGGGGGTGCGCCGATCACCTTGTGTGAGACGTCGTTTCCATTCGGCGCGAGCTGGTCACGTGACAACACCATCGTGTTTGGTCAGATCGCCGGCATCATGCGCGTGCCCGGTAACGGCGGATCCTCCGAGCTCCTGATTCGGGCGGGCGAAGGCGAGCAGCTGTACGGCCCGCAAATGTTACCTGGTGGCGGTTCGGTGTTGTTCAGCGTCACCAAGGAGCTAGGACGCTGGGATCGGGCGCAGGTTGTCGCGCAATCGCTCTCCTCGAGTCAGCGCACAGTCGTGGTGCAGGGCGGAAGCGATGCGCGCTATCTCGCGACGGGCCATCTTGTCTATGCGCTGCGTGACGGGCTATTCGGAGTCGCGTTCGACGTGAATCGGCTGACGGTCAGTGGCAGTGCCGTGCCCCTCGTGCAGGGCGTGCAGGTGCCCGTGGGCGTCGCGGCTGCCGCGTCGAACTACGCCGTGTCTGACGAAGGCACGTTGGTGTACCTCGCGAAAAACGCATTCCTACGCTCGCTGGTCTGGATGCATCGCGATGGCACGGCCCAACCGATCGGGACGATTCCCGTTGGAACCTATGAGGACGTGCGGCTGTCGCCCGACGCCACTCGAGTGCTGGCGACACGGGATGGCGATATCTGGATTTACGACCTGGCCTCAGGGCGCAACAGTCGGCTCACCCGCGATGGTTCCAGTCTGATGGGCGTGTGGGATCCAACGGGCGCGCGCATCGCGTACTCGTCCGCCAAAGGCGGGAACTTGGAGGCGTGGGTGGCAGCAGCCGACGGCAGCGGCGAGCCGCACCAGCTGACTCACCTAGGCGGGCAGGTTCACGTCGATTCGTGGTCGCCCGACGGGCGGCTGCTCACCGTCCATCATCATCGGCCTCCACCATCCATTCCCATCCTGATATTGCCAATGGATCGCGTCGATGCGAAACCCGAAGTCTTTCTCGATGGCGCATTCAGCGCCGAAGGCGCGGACTTCTCTCGCGATGGGCGCCACGTCGTCTTCTTGTCTCAAGAATCCGGTCGGCGCGAAATCTACATCCGACCGTATCCAGGACCGGGCGGGCAGGTCACGGTCTCGGTCGGCGGCGGCATGGAACCGGTGTGGGCAGGCAATGGCGACGTGTTCTATCGCAGCTTGGACGGCACTCGGATGTTTGCCGTATCCGTCACAACGGGCCAGAAGCTGAACGTCGGGACGCCAGTGCAGCTGTTTCAAGGCCGCCATTACATTTCGCCTAGCGGTTCGCCTCGCCCGCAATACGACGTGACCGCTGACGGGCAGCGACTGCTCATGCTCGCGACCAGCGGCGCGGATTCAACACTGGCTCGCCCGCGAATCGTCGTCGTCCAGAACTGGACAGAAGAGCTGAAGCGATTGGTACCAACGCGGTGAGATGGTCGCGGGCTTCAGCTCGCGAAGCGGCATGAAGATCGGCGCGGGTTTGGCAGAATGGCGCTGGCGCGAGCGCTGCCGTGTCAGTTCAAATATCGGGAGCGTGTGCCGTGCAAGCCATATCGGGAGCACCGCCGCATCTAGACATCTTCTAAGGCCGCAATCGTCACGTGTGAGGCAAGTTTTCGCGGCCGCAGAAGATGTCGCCCCGCGGAGCGGGGCAAAAGACACAGCCCTAGCGAAGCAGAGCCGACCCGTCTTTTCTGGGCGGTTTGAGGCGAAGCTTCGCTAATGTCCAAAATCGCACAGCGCGGATCCGGTGAACGCGCTATCGTCACGATGTTGGCCGCCCAGAAACACGATGTCGGCCGCCCAGAAACACTGACAAGCTGGTCGTGAGCTCCGCCCGCCCCAAGTGGTCACTGCACTGGAGCATGCGGGCATCGGCGTCGCTCGGTGGGAAGACGACGGGGGCGCGCGGCGTGAGTGCGGAACGCCAAACCGAACCCACGCGGTCAGCGCTGCGGGTTTCCGCGCATCAGCAACGCGATTCGTTAGGAGACATGACCATGGCACTCGAAGCTGTTGAGCATCACCGGAAAGCGGCCGAGCATTTTGAGCACGCGGCCAAGCACCATGCTGAAGCTGCCACCCACTTCGGCGCAGGGCGCCACGACCAGGCGGCCAGCGAAGCGTACCTCGGACACGGCCACTACCTGCAGGCGCGTAACCACGCGTCAGAAGCGGCCAGGCTGCACACACGGCATTTGAGGCAGAAATGATGCGGGTTGACCGCGTCTTGCGGCTCACGCATGAGCCAAATGATTCAGCCACGGGCGAGAAGCGGGACCCTGATCGCGGCAAATATCGGCTCTCTGGCGTTGTCATGGGATTGGTGGCAGGCACGTTCTTCGGGGTTGGCCTCGTCACCTGGTTTGGTCCCCGGTCGGTGTCGGAGCTTGGGAAACGCGTGCCCGAACGCGCTCGTGTTCCCTGGACCATCTGACGAATGCCCGAGTCGTCACTTTCGGCGGCTGCATCGCGCAGAGACGAACCGTCGAACCGTCGAGCCTTGGAGCCGCACCCACAGTCGATGCCGCTTGGTATCAGCTATCTTGGCAGCGCGCGCAGTCCTTGCGGACCCTTGCCGTGGCTCCGCACGTATATACAAATGCTCTCTCCTATCAAGCCCGGCGTCGTCCGAGTCGCATCCTGAACAGTGCGCGCCGACGGGTCTCATTCTGGCCGGGCGTTTGCGCCTCACCAATGTCGATGGAGCGTGATCGATCTGGAGTGTCGGAGGTCTGTGTGTTTGCCACTCGATTTCGTCTGTCGATCATCGCCGGTTGGTTCGCGATCATGATCGTGTACGTGTCCGCCCGCCTCGCGCTGGCACGCCGATGTCGATCAGGGAAGGGCTGGCCTCGGTGTTTGTCGTCGGTCTCCCGCCGTTGATTGTCGTGTCTCTGTTCCGCAGCGCGCCACCGGTCTCGGTCAGCCAGGTGCTGCGAGACTCTGAGCAGACCGTGCGGTAACCCCGCTAGCGCCAGGGCGCGGCTCTGCCGCGCTCTCGTTGACGGCGGGAAGTGTTCCAAATCTCGCCGCAGCTGCCACAACGCCAATAGCTGCTGGCGTCGGGATTCTTCGCGGCCGTCGTGATGGATAACGATTGGCATTTCGGACACGCGGTGGGAATGTCCGTGGGGAGATTCGACGTAGACTTCGCCGCGGAGTCACGGCCGGAATCGAAGGCACTCACAAACCCTCCCTGGATCGGCTTTGGTGAGGGCTGGGGGCCAGGATGGCCGCAGGGCTCAGGAAAGCTGTACGCGGGCAAGTATATGCCACGTTAGACGCGAAACCGCGGACGCGGCTGCACGTGATACGATGCGGCATCGGATCTTCCATCGCGCTCTGCCGTTTGTAGGCGTATCGAGTCTCTTTGACTCGCTCCTCCTCAAGTCCTTAGCTACGAACCGAAATCCGCCGGAGCTGACGCTCCGTCCGCACCGCGGCGCCGCTTGGCGTCGATGTGTTCATTTGTCGAGCCTCGCGCGCGTCGGACAACGCGCCCGGCGATTCAGGAGCATTGCTCAATGCCATTTTCGAAGCTCGGGCTCGCGCCCTCCCTCTGTACGCCCCTCGTTGGAATGGGTTACACGCAACCCACACCAGTCCAGTCCGCATCCATTCCTCTCGTCTTGAAGGGAGCCGATCTGTTGGCGCGTGCGCAGACAGGCACAGGTAAAACTGCTGCGTTTGCTCTCCCGATGATCGAGCGCCTTCTCATGCAAGGTCGCCGGACGAAGACCCGCGGTCCGCTCGGACTTGTGCTCGTGCCGACGCGTGAGCTGGCCATCCAAGTTCACCGCGCGCTGGCCACCTATGGAGCGCCGGTGCAGCTGCGAGTCACCCACATCGTTGGTGGGGTACCCTTCGCGGCGCAGGTGAAGGCATTGAGGCAGGGCGTTGATATTGTCGTGGCCACGCCGGGTCGCCTCATCGATCACCTGGAGCGTCGTACGATCGACCTTTCGGCCGTCGTGATGCTGACGCTCGACGAAGCCGACCGGATGCTCGACATGGGCTTTCTGCCGGCCCTGCGCCGCGTGCAAACGGCGTTGCCGCGATCGCGCCAGACGCTGTTGTTCTCCGCGACACTGCCGGCTGCCGTCGTCCGGCTCTCCGCCGAGTTCACCTGCGACCCGCTGCGCGTCGACGTGTCGCCCGGCGATGTCGTGGCGCCGACGATCACGCATCGCATTCATCCCGTCGATCTCGATCGCAAGCAGGCGTTGCTCCTGCACGTCCTGACGCAGGCGCCCGCGGGTCAGGCGCTGGTCTTCTGCCGGACGAAGCGTGGCGCGGATAAAGTCGGCGCGCATCTCGCGGCCGCCGGGCTCAAAGCGGCGGTCATCCACAGCGACAAGAGCCAGGACATCCGCACTCGTTCCCTCGCGGACTTCAAAGCCGGCCGAGTGAGCGTACTGGTCGCTACTGACATCGCCGCACGCGGTCTCGACATCGCGCAGCTGCCGTTGGTGATCAACTACGATCTGCCGCTGGTTGCTCAGGACTACATTCATCGCGTCGGACGAACGGGACGCGCGGGGCTCGCCGGGCGCGCGACGTCACTTGTGACCGCGTCGGATCGGCACCTGCTGGCCGACATCCGGCGGCTGTTGTCGGCGCCGCTCGAGCAGGTTGCTGTTGCGGGATTCGAGACAACCAACGCCCAACAGCAGACAGCTCAGCGTCGGCCGGACCGCGGTCGGCCTGGCCGATTCGGGACGTCATCGCTGCGCGCGACCCGACATTAGCGGCAGAATGCCAAGGGCTCAGAGAAGCAGTAGGCTGCCTTGACGTCCTCAGTCAGCGTTTCGGACGCGGGACTGCTGACACGGCTTTACACTAGAGGCACCCGACATGCCCACTAAGAGGCGTCGACCGTTTGATGTCCGTGCGTTTCTCGAGTCGAAGGGAATCGGCGAACGCATCACGTACGCACGCGGGGCGATGATCTTCTCGCAAGGTGATCCCTGTGGCACGGTGATGTACCTGGAGAGCGGCTCCGTGCAGCTCTCAGTGCTGTCTCACGAGGGCAAAGAAGCCATCGTTGCCACACTCGGGCCTGGCGAATTCCTGGGCGAAGGGGCGCTGGCCGGCCACCCAGTACGTCTCGAGACGGCCACCGCGACGATGCTCAGTGCCGCGCTTGTCGTACCCAAGCGGGAGATGATTCGCCTGCTGGGAGCGAACACACCTTCTCCGACCGATTCATCGCGCACATCCTGGCGCGGAACGCGCGGCTCGAGGCCGATCTGGTCGATCACCTGTTCAACTCGAGCGAGAAGCGGCTGGCGCGCACGTTGCTGCTGCTCGCCCGCTACGGCAACGGGGACAAGCCTCTTCACGTACTACCCGTGGTCTCGCAAGAGACGCTCGCGGAGATGGTCGGGACAAGGCGGCCCCGCGTGAATTTTTTCTTGAACAAGTTCAGACGGCTCGGCTTCATCAACTATGACGCCAAGGGCCTCACGGTTAACCACTCACTGCTGACCGTCGTTGTTTACGACTGACCCAGTGCTGAGCTCGACGTCCCTCCCTCGAGCGGACGAATCCGCTCAGTGTCCTTCAAATTGCGGGGGCCGGGTGCTCAACTTGAAACATGACGTTGGAAGGGTCGGGGCCCTCGGGTGAGGAGTTCGGTGATCAGCGAGGACGTCAAGCACGCGGCCGCCGGCCGGATCGAGTTGCTCGGGATCGAGCTACTGGAGGAGCACGCGAGGCGCCTCGCCGCGCTCTTCATCGTCGCGCGTCGGCCTCGCGGCAACGGCGGCGCGGAGCTGCGGCGTCTCGATGAAAACCGACGGGCCCTGCGTATCACCTATCGCTTGCTGGCCGAGGATGCCAGCCGTGGTGAGCCCGCCTCGCCCGCCATCGAATGGCTGCTCGACAACTTCCATATCGTCGCGACGGCCGGGCGCGACATCCTCCGTGATCTGCCGCCCTCGTTCTCACGCCGCCTTCCGACCATTGCCGCCGATGAGTTCGAAGGGATTCCGCGAATCTCTGCGCTGGCGCTCGAGCTGATCCGCTCGAGTGCGGGCCATCTCGATGCGCAGCGTCTGTCTCGATTCCTCACCGCCTTTCAATCGGTGACGACACTCACCATCGGAGAGCTTTGGGCCTGGCCGAGTGCGCTCAAGCTCGCGCTCGTCGAGCATCTGCGGGTCAGAGCCGACGTGCTGGCGGCGGCCCGGGCCCAGCGGCTGCATGCCGACCGCGTGGCCAGCGCGCTCGAACGCCCGTCGCCGGCGCCGGTGGAAGACTGGCCGGATCACGTGCATCCAGCGTTCGTCACGCGTCTGCTTCAGCGTTGCCGGGAGTACGGCGAGGCGGCGTCGCCGCTCCGCCATCAGTTGACCTCTGCCTTGGCGACGCGCGGCCAGACCGTCGAGGATGCCATTCGCGCTGAAGGGCAACATCAAGCGGCCGAGCAGGCGTCGATGGCCAATTTGATCGGCAGTCTCCGCCTCATCTCGTCATTCGATTGGAGTGAGTTCTTCGAGAGCGTCAGCCTCGTCGAGCACGTCCTCCAACGCGACCCCGCCGGCGTGTATAGCCGGATGGACTTTCGCAGCCGCGATCGGTACCGGCATGCCGTGGAGGAATTGGCGGAACCGACGGGCGAAGGGCAACTCCGGGTCGCGCTCAAGAGCGTCGAGTGCGCCAGAGGCGTCGCCGAAGCGACGCCCGATGCGCGCGAAGCACACGTCGGCTACTACCTCATTGGCAATGGCCGGCGGCAGTTCGAGCGCAGCGTGGATTGGGTCCCCGGTCCCACGCAGCGCATCAGGCGAGCGTTCTTCCGCCACGCCACGGCCGGTTATCTCGGGACCATCGCCGCCAGCACGGCTGCGCTCGTCGCGCTCGCTCTCGACTTCGCGTATGGAAACGGTTGGCGTGGCGTACCACTCGTGGCGGTCGCCTTACTGACGGTGGTGCCCGCGAGCGAGCTGAGCATCCAGGTCGTGCAGCGCATCATCAGCCGCCTCATTCCACCGCGGCGCCTGCCGCGGCTCGAATTCGATCGGGTGCCTCCCGACGCTCGCACGATGGTGATCGTGCCGACGATCCTCGATAGCGTGGCGCAGGCCCAGGACCTCATCGGCGATCTCGAAGTCCAGGCGCTGGGCAATGTCGATCCCCACATCCAC
>JBOGIV010000238.1:0-48067 GCA_050747925.1 Vicinamibacterales bacterium | reverse complement strand
GGGCAGCTCGGCGGCGGGGATATGGCGGAAATCCGCCTCGTTGCCGATAAGACCTTCGTACCAGCCCTGGAGCCGGGGGCCAAGAGCAACGACCCTCGAGAGCTGGGTGTCCGCGTCTTCCACGCCTTCGTGCAGTAGAGATGGTCAACTTTTTGGGCGCGGGCGCGGTCTAAATGGGATTGGGGGACGCCCCTCAATCCTCATAATTTACTGTGGGACAAGCGCTTAGGGATGGAGTTCCGCTGCCGCCTTGCCGCCCCGTCGGGTGAAGTCATCGAGGGCGTGTACGTCGCCCAAAGCGAGGCGGCGCTTCGCCGAGAGCTCGAAGTCAAGGGCCTCTACGTCCTTTCGCTGAAGCCCCGGCTCGCCTGGTCGGGTTTCTCGTTCAGCGGGCGACGGCAAATCACCCGGCATGAATTCCTGGTCTTCAACCAGGAGCTGGCCACCCTGCTCAAGGCAGGCATGCCCTTGGTGCAATCGCTGGACATCCTTCGCGCGCGACTGACGAATGTCCTCCTCAAGTCGGTGCTGGATGCGGTCTACGAGAAAGTCCGGGCTGGGTCGTCGCTCTCTGACGCGTTCGCCGCCCATGGGGATCTGTTTCCGAGCGTGTACTCGGCCTCACTCATGGCCGGGGAGCGCGCGGGTAATCTCGAATCGGTGCTCCGGCGCTACGTCGCGTACTCGAAGACCGTGGATCAGGTTCGCTCCAAAGCCCTGTCCGCGATGATCTATCCAGCGGTACTCATTCTCCTCGCCACGGTCCTCGTCGGGTTTGTCGTGCTCAAGGTCGTGCCGGCGTTCTCGGACTTCTACGCCAGCTTCGGGGCCGAACTGCCGTTGTCCACGCGCGTCATCGTCGCGGTGTCAAGCATCGTGCGCGACCAACTGTGGTTCATCCTCTTTGGACTGCTGGCGCTAGGGGTCGTCTTTTATCGCTGGGTCAAGCAACCGGGCCATGCGGCGCGATTCGATCACTTTCTACTGAGCATTCCGCGAATCGGACGGAGCATTCATAAGTTCGCGACCGCGCAGTTCGCGCGAACGCTGGCAACGCTGCTAGGCGGTGGCATTCCGCTGGTGAACGCGCTCGAGATCGCCGCGCGCTCGACCGGCAACCGTCACATTGGCCGCGAGCTCGAAGTCGTGGCCCAGCGAGTGCGCGAAGGGCAAAGCTTTGCGGGAACCCTGCTCGATCGGCAGACCGTCCCGGACGTCGCCATCAAGATGATCGAAGTGGGGGAGTCAACCGGCGCCCTTACCGAGATGCTCAACAGCCTGGCCGATTTCTTCGATGAAGAGATCGAGACCGAAGTTGGGCGGTTCGTGACCCTCATCGAGCCGGCGCTTCTCGTCATCATGGGCATCATCATCGCGATGATCGTGCTGGCGCTCTATATGCCGTTGTTCCAGTTGTCGTCAGTGATCGGAACGTAGATGGATGCGACACACAACGAAGCGATCGACCCCGAGTCGATGATCGACGAGTCGGCTATCGAGCTCACACCCGAACAGCAGACCGCCGACGAGACCCAGGCGCGGCGGTTAGCGGAGCGATATCGGCTCGACTTCTTCGACATGGACCAGTTCCGGATCGATCAGGAGCTCTTCCGGTCGATTCCTGCTGATCTGATGCTTCGATACGGCTTCGTCCCGTATCGGCGCGACGGCCGCTCGCTGGTCATCGTCGTGTCGGATCCGACCGATTTGCCAATGATCGACGAGCTGTCGGTGGTGCTCGGCACGCCGGTCCGCGTCATGGTGGGCGCGCGCTCCGCCATCGACGGCATGCTCAAAAAGAGCGAGAGCTCTCAACGCGTGCTGGATGAAGCGACCGAAGAGTTTCAAATCCAGGTTCTCAAAGACGACGAGAACGGCGAGGACAGTCTCACGGTCGAGCGCCTGACCAGCGACAGCAGCCCGATCATTCGACTGGTCGACTCCACGATCTACACCGCGATTCAGCGCCGCGCGAGCGACATTCACATCGAGACGCAAGACGACGCCGTCTGCGTGAAGTACCGCATCGACGGCGTGTTGCAGCCGGCCATGCGGCCGATTGCCAAGCGCTTTCACAGCTCGATTCTGTCGCGCATCAAAGTAATGGCCGAGCTCGACATCGCCGAGAAACGCGTGCCGCAGGACGGGCGATTCAAGCTCCGTGTGCCCGGCAAGACGATCGACTTCCGGGTGTCGGTGATGCCGAGCGTGCACGGCGAAGACGCCGTGATCCGTATCCTCGACAAGCAGTCAATCAGCGAGCAGTTCACCGAGCTCCGTCTGGATATTCTCGGCTTCCCCGACGAGGAGCTCCGTCGATTCCGGAAGTACATCCGCGAGCCCTATGGGATGGTCCTCGTCACTGGGCCGACCGGAAGCGGCAAGACGACCACGCTGTATGCCGCATTGGCCGAGATCAAGTCGGTCGAAGACAAAATCATCACGATCGAGGATCCGGTTGAGTATCAGCTCAAGGGCATCACGCAGATTCCGATCAACGAAAAGAAGGGGCTGACCTTCGCCCGCGGCCTGCGGTCGATTCTGCGCCATGACCCCGACAAGGTCATGGTCGGCGAGATTCGCGATCCCGAGACGGCGCAGATTGCCATTCAGTCGGCGCTTACCGGCCATCTCGTGTTCACGACGGTCCATGCCAACAACGTCTTCGATGTGCTGGGCCGCTTCCTGAACATGGGCGTCGAACCGTATCAGTTCATCTCGGCCCTCAATTGCGTCATGGCCCAGCGGCTGGTGCGGCGAGTGTGCGAGGCGTGTAAGCGACCGTACATGGTGGACTCGGCGCAGTTGAAGGAGTCTGGGCTCGATCCGGCGCTGGTCGCCGGTCGAACGCTCTATACCGGCACCGGATGCATCGAGTGTGGCGGTACGGGCTACAAGGGCCGCATGGCGATCTGCGAATTGCTCGACTTGACGGATCACATTCGTGAAATCATCTTGGACCGTCGGCCCATCTCCGAAGTCAAGCGCGCGGCCAAGGAACAGGGCATGCGCTTTCTTCGGGAGTCGGCCGTGGAGCGCGTTCTTGGCGGCTTGACCACGCTCAAGGAGATCAACAAGGTGACGTTCGTCGAATGAGTCTCGCCACCCTCTTCCGGTCGTCGGCGCCAGACGTCGCGATCATGATCGATCGCGGGCACGTCGGGGCTGCACGTGTGGCCTGGCGCGCCAGCGAAGCGGTCGTCGTGGCCCACGCGTCCCAGCCACTTGCGAGCGGCGCGGTCGTTCCGGCGCTGGCCTCGCTGAACATGCCTGACGTGCCCCTGGTCGGCAAAGCGATCGCCAGCGTGTTGGATCAGTTGGGGACCCGGCCGTCTCGTGTCGCTCTGGTGGTCCCCGACATCGTCGCCAAGGTTTCGCTGCTCAAGCTCGACAAGGTTCCGTCGAAGGCCGCTGACCTTCACGAAGTGGTCCGATGGCAGATGCGGAAGAGCGCGCCGTTTCCCATCGAGCAGGCGGTTGTCAGCGTGACACCTGGTGCGGCACAGGCTGAGGGTGGACAAGAGCTCGTGGTGTCGGTTGCCCGAACCGATGTCATTCAGCAGTACGAGCAGGCGTGCGCGCTGGCCGGCGCGCACGCGGGCTTGGTCGACCTGGCTACATTCAGCGTCATCAACGGTGTGCTTGGCGGACGATCGGCGCCGTCAGCCGACTGGCTGCTGGTGCACATCACCGATTCGTACATCTCACTTGCCGTGCTTCGCGGCCAGTCGCTCATCTTCTTTCGCAATCGGTCGGACGACGCGGAAGGGACGGTGGCGGATCTGATCCACCAGACAGCGATGTACTACGAGGACCGGCTGAGCGGCAGCGGGTTCGAGCAGGTGTTGTTTGCCGGCGGCGCCAGACTTCCCGGGGGCGCCGATGAGATTCGCCGCGGGTTCGAAGATCGCCTGGGCATTCGGGTGAAGTCGGTCGATCCGAGGGTGGCCACGCCTGTGGCCGACCGTGTCGATGCGTCACCCGAAGTGCTTGACCTCCTGGCTCCACTGGTCGGCTTGCTGGTTCGCGAGCGGAGGGCGGCGTAGGCCGCAGATGACGCCGATGACGCAGACAGGCTCGTAGCATGCTGCACTCGAATCTCTCGACGCGGCCCTTTTACAATGACCGGGCTGTCCGCGCCGGCATCAGCGCTCTGGCACTCGTGGCTTTTGGGCTCACCGCCTTCAATGTGGGCCGCATCTGGTGGCTTCGCTCCGCGAGCGGCGACCTGCGTCAGCAGATCGACCGGAACGAATCGCTGGCTCGCGATCTCCGGGAAAAAGCGAGGGTCATCCGGCAATCGCTCAATCGCCAGGAGCTTGACGTCGTGCAATCAGCTGCACGCGAGGCCAACCAGTTGATCGATCGGCGGGCGTTTTCGTGGACCGACCTCTTCGATCGATTCGAGTCCACGTTGCCTCCGGATGTTCGACTGATGGCAGTACAGCCGCAGGTTGACGAGGACGGTCGCATGCTCGTGGCGATGACCGTCATGTCCAGACGTGTGGAGGATCTGGACGCGTTCATCGAGGCTCTCGAGAACACCGGTGCGTTTCGCGAGGTGCTGACTCGGCAAGAGGAAGCCGAGGATGACGGCATGCGCAGATCCGTGCTGCAGGGCTACTACGGACCGATCGCAGCGACGAAACCGGGCGCGTCAGCCGCGGCCGTTCCGCCCGCCGTATCGTCTGAAATCGTCAAGGCCGCGCCGAAGATGCAGACCCTACAGCGAGGAGCGCCATGAAAGCGCTCTTCATGATTGCCGGCACTGTACCCCTCTCGCGCGTTCTGCGAGAGCAGCAGCGCTGGCTCATCCCGCTTACGGCGATCATCGTGATCGACATCGGCGTCCTCGTCGGCGTGGTGTTGCCGATGTCGCAGTCGGTCGACGCCGGCGAACGGCGGGGTACTGCCGCCACACAAGCGCTTGCGGCGGCGACGGCCGACTTCAAGGATGCGCAAGCGACGCGCGATGGTCAGGCGCAGGCGACGGCAGATTTGGACACCTTCTATCGGCAGGTGCTGCCGACCGACGTCGCAACGGCGCGGCGAATCACGCACGTGAAGCTGAGCCAGAAGGCCCGCACCCACAACGTCTCCTACGGGCGCAGTCAGGCCTCCATCGAAGAAGTGAAAGACTCTCGACTGGACCGCCTGCTGATGAGCTATGAGCTGGCGGGCAACTGGGACGCTATTCGACAGTTCATCTACGAAATCGAAACGGGCCAAGAATTCATCGTCATCGACAACGTCGTGTTAGCCGAAACGGCTGATAGCGGCGCGCCGTTGTCGCTCAGGTTGCAGGTCTCGACCTACTTCCGGTCCGAAGGCGATGGCCGTTAGCCCGGGGGTCCGACGAATCGTCGTGTTCGCATCGCTTGCGGCGGGTCTGTCGGCCTGCTCGTCGCCTTCCGCTGTGCCACCTGCACCGGCCCGCCGCGCTGCCGCACCTGCCGGACCGGCCCCACAAACAGCTGACCGGGTGCCGGTCAAGCTGGATACCCTGGCGACGTTCCGGCACGAGCCGGCTGACACCAACCGGAATCCCTTTCGCTTCCAACCCAGGATTGTTCCCGCGCCGCCGGCACCCGTGGCTCCGGCGCCGCCGCCGGAGGTTCGACCGGCGCCGTTTGCTGTATCGGGGCCTCCGCCCCCGCCGCCGATCCCACTCAAATTGATCGGCGTCGTGGTGCGAGCCAACGGCGTGAAGTGGGCAGTGCTCAGTGACGGCAAGCTCACGGTCTACGGGCGCGAAGCCGATATCATCGACGGACAGTACCGCATCGTGTCGATCGGCGCCGATTCGATTGAGCTGACGTATGCCGATGGCGGCGGCCGACAGATCGTCAAGTTCTCAGGACAGTAACGGGTGATGGAACCGATGATGAGGCGTGTACTCGGCGGTCTGGCCGTCCTGGTTGTCACCAGCGTCATCGCCGGTTGCGCCAGCGGACGCGCGTTCAGTCGCGGAGAAGAAGCGGCACGGGCCGGCGATTGGGAATCGGCGGTCAACTTCTATCGACAGGCTCTGCAGAACGATCCGGATCGTCCCGACTACAAGATTGCCCTCGAGCGCGCGATGATCGCTGCCGCGGGGCAGTACGCCGACCGCGCGCGACAGTTCGAAGCCGCCAACCAACCTGAGGAGGCGCTCCGCGCCTATCGGAAGGCGCTCGAGTTCGAGCCCTCGAATCGCCAACTCGCGAGCAAGGCGTCCGAGATCGAGCGCGTGCTTCGCGACCGGATCGAGGCCGCGACGCCACGACCCGAGATCGAAAAGCTCCGCGAGCAAGCCCGTCGAGCCATCGAGCCAGTGCTCAATCCAACCAGCCGCGAGCCGATCATCTTCAACTTCTCGAACACGAGCGCCCGCGAGATCCTCGCCTTTATCGGCAGTTTCACGGGAATCAACGTCACGTTCGACAGCGCCTTCGCCGACCGGCAAATCTCCGTCAAGCTCGACGGCGTCACGCTGGAGCAGGCGCTCCAGCAAATCATGATCGCCAACGGGTTTTTCTATAAGGTGCTCAACGAGCGAACGATCATCGTTGCTGTCGATTCGGTTCCGAACCGCAACAAATACGAAGAACAAGTGATCCGGACGTTCTATCTGTCGCACGCGGACGCGACGGAAGTGTTCACCATGCTGAACAACGTCGTGCGCATCCCGGGCCAGGCTGTGCTGCCGACGTTCTCGGCCAACAAGACCGCCAACACCATCACCGTCCGCGCGACGGCAGCTGTCGTCCAGATCGTCGAGCGCGTGATCGATTCGATCGACAAGCCACGCGCCGAAGTGATCGTGGACGTGCAGATCCTCGAAGTGAGTCGTGAGCGCGCGAAGCAATACGGGCTCAGTCTCTCCGACTATGCCATCGGTGCCGCCTTTTCGCCCGAGGTCGCACCACCGACGGGGGACGATGTCGCGCCGCCTTTCAATGTGAACACGATTTCCAGCGGCGTCAGCACGGCGGACTTCTACATGTCGGTCCCGTCGGCAGTGATCAGATTCCTGGAATCCGACTCACAGACCAAGGTGCTCGCCAAGCCGCAACTGCGCGGATCGGAAGGCCAGAAGCTGACGTTGAATCTCGGTGAAGACGTCCCGGTGCCGAGCACGACGTTCACGCCGCTTGCGGCTGGTGGCGCCACCACCAACCCGCTCACGTCGTACGGGTATCGCACCATCGGCATCATCGTGGAGATGGAGCCACGCGTCACCTACGAGGGCGAGGTCATCCTGACCATCAGCGTCGAGAACAGCGCGCGCGGGCAGGACACCAACATCGCTGGCCAGAATCTCCCGTCGTTCTTCTCGAGAAAAGTCCAGACCCGACTCCGGCTCCGTGACGGGGAATCAAACCTCCTCGCGGGTTTGCTTCGAGAAGACGAGCGGCGATCCCTGCGCGGGTTCCCAGGCATCCTGCGGCTTCCGATCGTGAAGCAATTGTTTTCTGACAACGATCAGAACATTCGACAGACCGACATCGTGATGCTGTTGACGCCCCGCATCATCCGGACGCATGAGCTTCGAGCCAGTGATCTGGCGCCGATCTATATCGGAACTCAAGGGAACCTGGCGCTCGGCGGTCCGCCACCGGTTATCGGTGGGGGTGCCGACACAGCGGCGCAGGCTGAGGCGGCTGCTGCCGCACCAGGGGCTGTGACGGGCGCTCCCTACGCGCCTGGGACTCCTGGGACCAAACCGCCAATCGAGCCCGTGCTGCCCACGGGCGCGACGGCCCGGCCGACGGTGCCCGCTGGTGCGTCGCCAATTCCTGGGATGACGCCCGCGCCCGTTGCGCCCGCTCCCGCGCCCGCGCCGAACACGCTTGTGTCTCCGCCTCCTCCGGTAGAGCCACCGGTCGCAGCGCCCACGGCGCCGGCGCCAACTTTCGCGGCTCCTCCAACGCCGAGCGCGCCGATTCCTGGCTCGGCACGGATCACGTTGAGTCCGCCGGGAGAGATGCGAGTCGGCGGCGGACCCTATTTGGTGCCGATCTCGATCAGCGGTGCGACTCGTCTGTCGACGGTCACCATAGCAGTGTCTTATAACCCCGCTCTCGTCCGCGTGCGCAACGTGCAGGAGGGCACGTTCATGCGACAGGGCGGCGTGAATGCCACGTTTACCCAGCAGGTGGATGCGGCCACCGGCCGTATCGACATCGCCATATCGCGTGCTGGCGACCAAACCGGTGCGTCGACGACTGGCCTCCTGGCAGCACTGCTGCTCGAGCCGATCACCACTGGCACCGGCACGCTCTCGGTGAGTGGGTCTGCGTCGATGCCGGGCGGCGCGAGCGCAGCGTTGCAGTTCGTCCCGGCGACGATTACTGTGCGCTAATGGAGCGCGGCTACACCTTCGTCGAGCTGCTGGTCGTCACCACCATCGTGTTGATTCTCGCGTCGGCGGTTCAGCCGCTCGCGAAGGTCACCATCCAGCGCTCACGTGAAGTCGAGCTGCGCCGCATGCTCCGGGAAATGCGAACCGCGATTGACAAGTTCAAGGACGTGGCCGACTCGGGGCAGATCCCAACGACCGAGCTCAAAGCCAACAGCGAAGGCTATCCCCCGGACCTCGAGGCATTGGTTGACGGGGTGTCAGTCGCCAACGATGCCACCGGCCGCAAGCTGAAGTTTCTACGTCGTGTGCCGGTGGACCCGATGACTGGCGAACCCGACTGGGGCCTTCGCGCGTATCAGGACAGGCCAGACTCCACCTCATGGGGTGGCCAGAACGTCTTTGACGTCTACTCCAAGAGCGGCGGCACCGCCCTCGACGGCACGAAGTACCGCGACTGGGACTGACAGGATCCTCGGCATGCGCAAGTCGGAGTCAGGCTTCACGCTCATCGAAGTGCTCGTCGTCGTGACGCTCATCGTCATCCTCGCTACCATGGGGATGGTCCAGTATCGGAACAGCGTGCAGCGGGCGCGCGAGGCGGTATTGAAAGAGGATCTGTTCCGCATGCGCGAGGCGATCGATCAGTACTACGCTGACAAGAACGCCTATCCCGCTGGCCTCCAGGATCTCGTGTCGGGAGGCTACATTCGCGAGGTCCCGGAGGATCCGATGACGCGTTCGCGAGATACGTGGCAGACCACTCCGGCTGAGCCGGATCCGAGCAATCTCTCGTCGCTCCCGGGCATCTACGACGTCAAGAGTGGATCAGAGCTCTCGGCGCTCGACGGCACTCGCTATGCTGATTGGGATTGAGAGCTAGAACCGGCATCCGGATCCGGCAACGGGCAACCCCAGCATCAAGAAAAGAGGCGAGTCTTCAGAGACTCGCCTCTTTTGTTTTAGCGCGATCCGACCCAGTGATCAGTTCACGGTCACGAAGAACGTGGCGACACCCTGCGAGCCCGCCCGGTCAGTGACGGTGGCTTGCAAGATGAACGCGCCGGCATCGTTGAACTGTCGCGCAAAGCTTCCCGAACCAGTGCCGTTGAAGAGCACCTCGCCGGTATTTGTGAGGACGACGCGCACAGATGTCACCGGAGGCCCGTTTGTTGCTGGAGCCGCTGTGACGGTGTAGACCCCGGTGCTGCCCTTCACAACAGTGGCGGTTCCCGTCAGCGTAACCGTCGGCAGTGGGCGATTGACCACGACGCCGACCGATGAGGTCCCGCGCAGGCCATTCGTGTCGGTTGCCGTGGCAGTGACAGTGAACCCGCCTTCTCTGTCGTAGGTGTGGGTGAACCCGGTCGAGCCCGTGATCGCGCCAAGGGTCAACGTCGGCGAGCCGTCCCCGAAGTCCACGACGACGCTCTGAACGGGCGCCGCGGTCGCGGCCGGCGGTGTAACGGTGAACGCCACTGGAACGCCGACGGCTGGATTGGCCGTCGTCGTCGCAATCGTCACGATCGGAGGGCTCACGACTCGAACCGTGACCGAGGCCTCTTTTGCCGCCACGGCTGCTTTCACCACGGTCTCCCGGTTGGTGGTGAGTGAGGTCTGGGCTTGACCGGCATCGTTCGTGGTGACGGTGTTGCTGGCAAGGCTCCCGTTGTCAGCGCTGAACACGACGGGAGCACCCGGCAGCGGGTTGCCGCTCGCATCGGTCACAATGGCGATCAGCTGGACGGTTCCGCCCAGAGCAGACACCGTGGCGGGCTCGGCGCGGACGGCAATTCGGTCTGCCGCTGCGGCGCCGACCTTGATTTCGATCTCTTCGGCGCGGCTGGCTCCAGAAAACGCCCCGATCTTTGCGGTGCCCGACTGCGAACTGCCGATGAATCTAACAGTGGCCTTGCCAGCTTGGGTTGGGGCTTCCCGCGGCTCGATCCTGCCAAAGGAGGCTGTAAACGTGACGATCGTTCCGTTGTGCACCGGCGTGCCGGCTGATTCGGTTACCGAAGCGATGATTTCCGCCGACCCGTTGATCGGCACGACCGTCGTACTGACATTGAGCGTAATCGTGGAATCGGTCGGCGCGAAAAGAGGGACCTTCTCGCAGCTTGCCAAAACGGCAAAGGCGACAAAGCCGAGAACAACGGACAACCGAGAGCGTGACACCATTGAAGCTGGTAAGGATAATAGGCTCATGATCTTAGGGGGTCAAGGCACGATGCCTGTGCGTGAACGGGGCTACGCCATGGCGGCGCTGCTGGTCGGCTTGAGCGTAATGGCCGTGATGATGGGCGTCATGTTGCCGGTCTGGTCCCACATGATCCAGCGCGAGAAGGAAGCAGAGCTCATCTTCAGGGGCCAGCAATACGCGCGAGCCATCGGGCTGTTTCAGAGAAAGTTCGCCAACACGGCGCCGCCCACCATCGATCTGCTCGTTGAGCAACGGTTTCTCCGTAAGAAATACAAAGACCCAATCACGAACGACGACTTCCAGCCCCTCTACGCCAATCAGTCTCCGCAAGGCGTGGGCTCGCCTCTAGGGTCGCAGCGCCCGGGTCAGACCGGGACGTCACTGCAGGCCGTGAATCCGGCTCCAACCGGAGCCCAGGCCTCGCCCGGTCCGGGGGGTACTCCTGGGGGGATTATCGGCGTGACATCGAAGAGTAAAGAGTCGTCCATCAAGATCTACAACGGGCGGAGCACCTACAACGAGTGGGCCTTCGTCTTCGTTCAGACGGCACAACGGCCAACTGGGCCGGCGACTCCCGGGGACCGCGGAGGCCGACCTGGGATTCCCGGTCAGGAGGGTCCTGGCGGGCCGACCAGACCGATTGGTGCTCCAGGATTTCCCAGCTCCCCAGGAGTGGGCCAAGGGGGCCAGGCACCTCGACCTCCTGTCGGCTTTCCTGGAATGCCACCGCCTGGACCGCCTCAGCCCGGGAGCCCGCGCCGCCCGGGGCAGTAGTGCGAGCCTTGCTCTAGGACAGATCGGCGACGACCGCATCGTGCAGTGCGACTCGTACGTCCTTGATGCCCTCGCCCTGCCGGGTCGGATGCACGCGATTGGACAACAACACAACGTAGAGGTCCAGCGCAGGATCGATCCAGAGTGACGTCCCCGTGAAGCCGGTGTGGCCGATCGCTTGCGATGACAGGCGCGTCCCGCAGGACGAGGTCGGCAACATGGTGTCCCACCCCAGCGCCCGGGAGCTGCCCGGCACGACGCTCTTCTGAACGAAACGATCGAGCAACGCCTTCTGCGGCCGCTTGGCCGTTGCGCTGAGCGCGATCAACCACCATCGAGCCGCGCGGCCCACCGCCTCAGCGGTTCCGAAGAGTCCGGCATGAGCCGCAACGCCCCCGAGGGCCGCAGCGTTTTCGTCATGGACCCGCCCGAGTATTTCCCCGTCGGCCGCTGTCACTTCGGTCGGTGCGATCCGCGAGTGCGATGCGGACGGCAAAAACCCCAGCTCGACGTCGGATCCCAGCCTGCGATCACGCCACACATCGAACAGCGCATCCAGCCGTGAACCGCCGGCGTTCTCCAACACAAAGCCCAACAGCATGAACCCGGGATCGCTGTAGATCGACTGCCAGCGCGGCGCGTAGGCCAGCGGTTCCGACGCAATCGCCGACTCGTAGGCCGTGCGACCCGCTAACGATTCGAAGTACCGGCGGTGAGCGGGTAAACCCGAGCAGTGCTCCAGCAGGTCCTGCAGGGTCACCGATGTGCGATCGATGCCGCTCCACTCCGGAATCCAACGCGCGACCCGATCTTCGAGCCTGAGACGGTTGTCGGCGACCATCTCGACTGCGATCGCCGTCGTCGCCAACACCTTCGTCAGGGAGGCGAGATCGTAGATCGTCCGCTCGCTGGTGGGCGCCGAGCCATCTGAGTAGCGAAGCCTCCCGTGAATCAGGGTTGCGAGCCGGGCTTCTCCTCGGCCAATCTCGGCAACCGCACCCGGGAAGACGCGCGAAGCGACGGCGCCTTCGAGAACTCTCTCCGCTTGTTGAAACGCGGGCACGGCTCAGCTCCGAGCGGCGGCTGGCCGATGGAAGTTCGTCAGTAGCAAGGCGACGGCGCAGGTGGTCGCCGAGCCGATCAGTACATACCAGGTAAAGGCGACCGTCGTGCCCCACCAGACAGCCGTCATGACGGCAAGGCCGGTGACCATGCCCCAGAACACCGCGCCTTCTTTGACGCGAGGCGCCAACGTGCCGAGCAGAAATGCGCCAAGAACTGATCCAGACGCAAACGACAACACGGCAAGGCCGGCATCGAGCACGGACCGTTCCATGAGCTGGGCGCCCACCGCCACAGCGAGCTGCACGACGCCCCATCCAACGGTCGCAAGTTTCGCCACGCGCATCTGCGTTGTCTGATCGGCGGTCGGGTTGACGTACGGCAGGTAGAAGTCGCTGACCGTCGTGGCCGCCATCGCATTGAGCGACGGGGACAGCGCGGCCGCGACGATGGCGGCGATGATGAAACCGGCGACGCCATGCGGCACGTGGCCGACCACAAAGAAGGGAAGAATCTGATCGGTCCGCGTGATTCCTGCCGGAGCGGGCGTGTGCTGGTAGAACGCGAAAAGCATGACCCCAATCAACAGAAACAGCGTGAACTGCGCAAAGACGATGAAGCCACTCAACACGAGACCCCTCGAGGCGTCCCGAGCGCTCTGCGCTGAGAGCAGACGTTGGACCAGGAACTGATCAGTGCCGTGAGTTGAGAGAGTCAGTGCAACGCCACCAAACACGCCGGCCCACAGTGTGTAGGCCCTCGTGAGATCGAAGGAGGGATCGAGAAAGGTGAATCTCGACGTCTGGCGGCCAACCCGAACGACCTCTTCCCATCCCCCTGGAATCTGGGTGAGCAACGCGATGGCCACCGCCGCGGCACCCGCGAGATACACGAACATCTGGACAACGTCGGTCCAGATCACAGCCGACACGCCTCCGCGCATCGTGTAAACAATCATCGCCGCTCCGAGAACGACAACGACCCAGGTAACAGGCACGCCTGTCACCACCGCGATGACCAGGGCAGTGGTAAACAGCCGAATGCCATCGGCCAGCGATCGCGTGATCAGGAAGATCACCGCGGCGAGCGTTTTCACGCGGGTCCCGAAGCGTCGTTGCAGCAGCTCATACGACGTGAATAGCTCGCCACGAAAATACGCCGGAATGAAGAGCAGGCTCACGAGCAGACGTCCGACGATGTAGCCCAGGGCGAGCTGAAGAAATGTCATGTTGCCCGCGTAGGCTGTCGCCGGAATGCCGATGAACGTCAGCGTGCTGGTTTCGGTGGCGACGATCGTGAAGCAGATCGCCCACCATGGGACCGTGCGATCGGTCAAAAAGTAATCGCGCGTGGTCTTCTGATAGCGCGCGAACCACGATCCGAATATCGTGATCGTCAGCAGGTAGACGCCGATGACCGCGTAGTCGAGAACCGAAAGCGCCATTCCGAGGTCAGCCGGCGGACGGGGAAGAGACTAGTGCGACCCGGCTCCAAACGCTGCGCGGCCAAGCGCGCTCAAGGAACCGATGTTGTTGGGAGGGGCGATGAGCGAGTCGTACGAAAAGAGGATGATCCCCGCGGTTCCGAGGCGCTGGGCGGCGGCAATGTGTTCGAGTGTTTGAGCCGAGGTGAGTCGATACGCGCCGATGCCGGCCCAGACGGGCCGTCCGCCGGCGTAGGCTTTCGCCGCCGCAACTTGGTGCTGAAACAGGGAGGCATCGGGTGTGTAGGCCATCGGGCACAGCACGTCCACCAGCGATTCGTCGAGCCAGGTTCGCCAGTCCTGTAGACGAAGGTCGAATGCCTGTTGGGCGTCTGGCACGACAGCCGCGCTGACGACAATCCCGGGTCGTACTGCTTTGATCGCCGTGCGCACGCGCATGACGAGCGCAGTGAGGCGAGAACGCCGGAATGCGTCCCATCGATCGGGAAACAGATTCGGATAGGCCAGTGGGTCCAGCCGCTCTCGTATGGCCGCTTCACTTCGTAGAGGCGCGCTGACCGTGGCAAGGATTTCGAGCTTGAATTGCTCGAGCGCCGCGGGCCCGTAGTCGAACGCGTTGCTCGGATACCGCGCGTAATCGAGGTTCACACCGTCGAGCGCATACTTCCGCGCCATGTCACCGATGACCGCGGCCGTATGTATCGCGGCCGCCGAGCTCACCGGGGACACGTAGAGCCCTTCGATCTCGTTGGAATGAGCTCGCGTCCACCGCGCCAATCGCCCGAGATAAGCGGGGCTGCGAACAGGCATGGTTCGCATCTCGGCAGCCAACTCGCGCGGGACCATCAGCCACTCTGGCGTGCGATACACGATGTGTTGGCGCGACGGTGGAAGTTCGTAGGCGCTCGAGACGAGATTCAGCGACACCCAGGCGTGGACTTTCAAGCCCGCGGCGTGCGCCTGCTCGATCGTCGTGGCCAGCGGATCGAAACTCGGGCGCGACGCCAGCTCCGCCGCCCGCGGCTCCAGCGAACTGTCGAAGTACGCATCACCACGGCCGCGCACCTGCACGAGCAGCGTGTTGAAGCCGCCGGCGTCGGCCGCTCGCACCATCTGCACGATGCTTTCTGGCGAGGTAAGCGTGGTGCGCGTGACCCATAACGCACGTGTCGCTGACGCACCAGACCCAGGGGCAGCCTGAAAGGTCGTTGTCGCGGCCGCGACCAGGACAGCTGCGCCCACGACACAGCGCAACGCATCTCTAGAAGGACTGGGGGCCATCAGAAGCACATCAATCTAGCATGCTTGTAAGCTAGGCGGATGCACGTCGTGGGACTGGACGCTGGCGGCTCGAAAACCGTGGCCTTTCTGGCCGACGGTCGCGGCCACGTCGTTGCGGAGTCGCGTGGCGGCGGCGCCAACCTTCAGTCGCATGGTGAGCTCGAGGTCGAGAAGACACTGCACGCCGTCATCGACGAGGTGTTGAGCGCGCATCGCGTCAGGCCGGTCGCCGCGTGTCTCGGAATGGCGGGGGTCGATCGCGAGCGCGATGGTCGCACCGTCCGCAACATCATGCGTCGTCTCGGTTTCAAAGAGCGCGCCTTGATTGTGAATGACGCGCTCATCGCTCTTGTTGCCGGGGCGGGCATCGGCCCAGGCCTCGTTGTAGTATCCGGCACGGGATCGATTGCTTACGGCGTGAACCCAGACGGCATGGCCGCACGAGCCGGCGGGTGGGGATCCGCACTCGGCGACGAAGGGTCCGCGTTCTGGATCGGCCAGCGGGCACTGGCGGCAGTGACGCGAGACGTCGACGGACGAGGCCCCGGTACTCGACTGACGCCACTGATCCTCGAGCAATTCTCCCTGACGCAGCCACAACAACTGATCGTCGTGATCTACGAGGAACGGCCTGGCCCCCGCGCCATCGCGGAGCTCGCCGCAACGGTGGAGCGCGCTCGATCTGAAGGGGACGCCGTTGCCACCGAGATTCTGCAGGGAGCGGCGGCAGAGCTTGCGCTGGCCGCCTCCTCGGTCGTCGGGCGCTTGTCGATGCGCGGGGCTCAGTTCCCGACGTTTCTGTCTGGTGGGATGTTGCGCGCGACGCCGTGGCTGGCAGCCGAAGTGACGCGCCGACTCGCTGAAGTCGCGCCCCGCAGCCGCGTGTCGCTTCTGGACGTCGAGCCGGCGATGGGGGCCGTGCGTCTGGCGTTAGCCGAGGCAGCAGGTGGAGCGAGAATCCCGCCCTATCTCGACTCGGTGAGTCCAACACACTCGTGACGCTGCAGCTGTTCGATCAGCCAGGCGAGCTGGCCTCGGTGCTGGCCGCCGATCTTCTCACGCGCGTACAACGAAGGCCGTCACTGGTCCTGGGCCTTGCGACCGGGCGAACGCCGATGGGGCTCTATCGCGAGCTGCGCGAGCTGAGCGCTCGCCGTCTGGTGAACTGGGCACAGGTGCGGACGTTCAACCTCGATGAGTTTGTCGGCCACGGCGAAGACGGCGCCCGTTATCGCGCCTTGATGCACGACGAGTTGTTCGACCATCTGAACCTGCAGACCGAACACATCCACCTATTGGAGGGGCGGGCTGCCGATCTCGGTCAAGAGTGCGATCGATACGAGCGCGCGATTATCGAGGCGGGTGGAATCGACGTGCAGGTGCTCGGCCTGGGCGTCAACGGACACATCGGGTTCAACGAGCCGTCTGAAGCGCTTCAAAGCCGCACACACGTGGCGCTGCTCGAACGGCCGACGCGGGAGCGAAACGCATGGTTGTTTGGCGATGATGTGAGTCGCGTCCCACATCGCGCGCTCTCGATGGGCATGGCGACGATCTTTCACGCGCGAGAAGTCGTTCTCCTGGCGACGGGAATGGAGAAGGCGGAGGTGGTTCAGGCGATGCTCGAAGGCCCGATTACCCCGGGCTTACCGGCCTCGTTTCTGCAGCTTCATTCGAATCTTCGAGTGATGCTGGGCGGCGCGGCCGCTGCAGGACTCAGCCGCCGATGAGCGCGCGGAGCGTCGGCTCGATGTCCTCTCCGATCGCGACGTGCACAAGATCTTTGGACCGGCGCAGGCGCGTCTGAGCTTGCGCAGGAGACAGGCCGGTTTTCTGCATCACGATGGCTAACTTGACGTCCCACTTGGCGCGCTTCAGCAGTCGCTCTGCGGCGTCGGGATCGAGACCGGTGACGATGTTCAGAATCCGGCGCGCCCGGTCGCGCAGCTTGGCCGAGCCAAGCGCATTGACGTCGACCATCAGATTGCCGTAGGTCTTGCCGGTGAGAATCATCGCCGCCGTTGTCAGCATGTTGAGCACGATCTTGGTGGCGGTCCCGGCTTTGAGTCGGGTCGATCCCGCGATGACCTCGGGTCCCACCTGTGGCGCGATCGTGAGATCCACGAACGCCTGCAACTCGCTCCGCGGATCGCACGTGACGAAAATCACTCGCGAGCCCGCCTGGCGAGCGCTCGTAAGCCCACCGCGGACGAACGGCGTCATGCCGCTGGCCGAGACACCGATGACGACGTCCCTTTTTGTCGGCGTCATGCGCGTGATCGAGCGGGCGCCTTCCTCGTAGTTGTCCTCCGCACCTTCCTTGGCGCGAAAGATCGCGCTCTTGCCGCCCGCCATGATCGCCTGGACGATCTCAGGATTCGTCCCAAAAGTCGGCGGCATTTCTGCCGACTCCAGCACGCCGAGCCGTCCGCTCGTGCCGGCGCCGACGAAGATCAACCGCCCGTTCTTGGTCAGCGCTTTCGCACACATTTCGGCGCCGACGGCGATTCGATCGTGCTCCTTCTGCACCGCGGCAAGCATTCGGCGGTCTTCGGCGAGCATGAGATCGACGATGCCCGCCGCGTCGAGTTTGTCGATGGCGAGAGAGGCGGGATTGATCGCCTCGGTTGGGAGCGACTGCCACTTCGATCGGACTGCCATCTGCGCAGGCCTTGCTGGTGCGGCCAAAGGCTGATGCTAGCCCTCGCGATGCGGGCTGTCAAACAGGGTTCGGCTAAGCTACGAGACGTGAGTACGCACGTCGACGCGTACCTGACGCACCTGGCGGTCGAGCGGCGTCTGTCTCCGCACACGGTCGAAGGTTACGCGCGAGATCTCGCCACATTGGGGCGTTTCAGCGCCGGCTTGGGCCGGCCGCTCGAGGCGCTCAATCGATCGGCCATCGAAGGCCACATCCGACAGCTGATGGGTGAGGGTCGATCGCCACGATCGGTCGCCCGCGCCGTGGCGTGCTTTCGAGGCTTCTATCGGTTCCTCGTGGTCAACGGCCAGCTGCAGGCGAACCCTGCGGCAGATCTCCAGCCGCCTCGGGCGTGGAAGACGCTCCCCAAATTCTTGACCACCGAGGAAGTGGATCGCTTGCTGGCCGCACCGGACGTGACGACGCCGAGGGGACTTCGCGATCGCGCGTTGATTGAAGTCTTGTACGCAACCGGACTGCGGGTTTCGGAGTTGGTCGGTCTTCGAGCACAGGATCTCAATCTCGACGGCGGATACCTGACCTGCACCGGAAAGGGGAGGAAGCAGCGCCTGGTTCCGTTCGGTGATGAGGCGGCCAATTGGATTGCTCGCTATGTGAAAGACGCACGACCGGCGCTGCTCAGTCGGCGCAGCTCGCCAAAACTGTTCGTGAACGCAAGAGCCGGTGGTGATCTCAGCCGTGTCGGCTGCTGGAAGATCCTGAAGGGGTACGGGCGCCAGGCCGGGCTGGCGAAAACGCTGAGTCCTCACGTCCTGCGGCACTCGTTTGCGACCCACTTGCTCGATCGTGGCGCCGATCTCCGGGCGATCCAACTCATGCTCGGCCACGCGGACTTGTCCACGACGCAGATCTACACCCACATTCTTGACGCACGCCTGCGCTCGGTCTATGAGAGGTTCCATCCGCGGGCATGAAGACCAATCGCGGCCAGTCGTTTCGTCGACGGCGAGTGGGGCGGTTTGGCATCATCGCGCTAGTGGCACTGGCAGTGGCCTTTGCTGCGCTGCTCCCGCCCCGCGCGCAGGACACGCCGATTCCAAGTTGGACCATCACGGCGCCGACGATTCGCGGCGCGTATCACATCCACTCCAATCGATCGGATGGTGCGGGCACGCTCGACGATATTGCTGAGGCGGCATCGCGGGCGGGTTTGCAGTTTGTGATCGTGACCGATCACGGCGACGGCACCCGTCCGCCAGAACCGCCCAGCTATCGATACGGCGTCCTGTGCCTCGATGGGGTCGAGCTCAGCACGAACGACGGGCACTACGTCGCGCTCGGCCTCTCCGCGGCGCCCTATCAGCTGGCAGGCACAGCGGAAAGCGTGATCGAAGACGTCACACGTTTCGGTGGGTTTGGCATCGTCGCCCACGCCGACTCGGCGCGTCCGTCCCTTCAATGGCGCGCGTGGGATCAACCGTTCGACGCCCTGGAGTGGCTCAGCATTGACACCGAATGGCGAGATGAACCGTGGAGTGCGCTTGCCCGCGCGGCCGTCACGTACTGGGCTCGAGGGCCCGCAGCGCTCTCATCGTTGCTCGATCGTCCCCGGGCGCTGATTGCGCGTTGGGACAACGTAATCAACACTCGACGTGCGCCGGTCCTGGCCGCAGCCGATGCCCACGCGCGGCTGGGCATTCGGCAGCGCAGCGATCCTGACACTGACGGCTGGTATTTGCCGATGCCTCGATACGAATCCTCGTTTCGCGTGTTCTCCAATCACGTCGTTCTCGATCGTCCTTTTGGGAGAGATCCGGTCGACGATGGGGCCCGTCTGCTGGCGGCGATACGGCAGGGGAGAGTCTTCACTGTACTTGACGGACTTGCGACGCCCGGCGCGTTCGAGTTTGTCGCCACGAGCAGGGATCGAACCTCGAGCATCGGCGAGGTGCTCCCGCTCCAAGGGCACGCCATCGTGCGCGCCCGCGTGGCCGCGCCGGCAGGAGCATCGATGGTGCTGCTCAGGGACGGTTCAGTGGTGCAACAGACGACAGACTCGGAGCTGTCGGCAGAGGTGACAACACCGGGTGCCTATCGCATCGAGGTCTCCCTCCCGGGTCACTCATCGATACCGTGGCTCTTCTCGAATCCCATCTATGTGGGATTCGATCAACCCGCGCCGGCTTCGGAGCCTGCTCCTGGTATCGCGCCAATACCCGTGGCTCTCGGGCAGGCGGGCGGCGAGACGAGCGCTGGCTCATCGACCGAGTTGGACGGCAACGCCGAGATCGTGTGGCGATATCGCCTGGCCTCGGGAACTCCGGCAGGGCAGTATGCGGCGGTCAGAGTTCCCGTGAGTGGACTGAGCGAGGCCACTCGCGTGCGGTTCGACGTCAACGCCGATCGTCCGATGCGGGTGTGGGTACAACTGCGCCGGCCAGGGGGAGTGGGCGAGCGGTGGGGGAGGACCGTGTACGTCGATGAGACCAAGCGAAGCATCGATCTGGAGATCGAGAGGCTCGCGCCGATCGGCGTCACGACCACAGCTCGCGCCGCAATGGCAGTAGTAGACTCGCTGCTCTTTGTCGTTGACACCGTGAACACACGGTCAGGATCCAGCGGCACCGTTCGCTTCTCGAACGTTGGATTCGCGCGCTCGGCCCGCTGATGACGTAACAGGCTGCTAGTGCCGAACGTTATAGCGGACGCTCAGCTCCCAGATGAGCAGCGCAATGCCCATCCCCAGGAGCCCGCCGCCCGCCGCGAGGACCGACCAGGCGCGGGTGACGCCGCTCGAGCCGTATCCCGAGCCTTCGAGCGCGCGCACCATCATGATGAATCCGGCAGGCATGACGACAAGCGACGCGACTAGGCAGACAGCCCCGGTGATCGCCCGAGTGACAGATCGCTTCGGGGACGAGGTCGCAGGCATTACGTCCGCACGGTCAACAGCAGGACAGCGGCCGTTGCGCCGAACAGGAGATTCGGCGCCCAGGCGGCGAGCATCGGGCTCATCAAGCCGCCGGCGCCAAACGCCGCGAAGACGCTGATCATCGTCCAGTAAACGAGCGCGAGCACGATACCCACGCCGACGCCGTACAGCGCTCCGCGCCGTCCCGTGCTCACCGCGAAGGGGACGGCGATGAGCGTCATGACCAACGTCACGAATGGAAAGGCGAGCTTTCGATATAACCCGACTTCGTGATCGAGGACGTTGTAACCGCTGGCGCGAAGCTCGTCGATGTAGGTCCGGAGTTGGCCGAAGGTCATCCGTTCAGGTTCCGGTGCCTCTGTGACGAAGTAGTCAGGTGGCTCCAGGGCGACGTTTCTACTGTCGAAGCGATCGAAGGCAATGATTTCCGTGGTTGATCCAAAACTCCGCGACCATCCCTGTTCGAGGCGCCACTCGGCGGCCGCAGCGGCAGCGCCAGTGTTCCAAGTCGCCTTAGCCGCGTAGATACGGCTCTTGATTGCGTGAGCCGCCGCATCGAACTCGAAGATCGACAGACCGTTGAGCTCTCGCCGCCGTGGATCGTAGAACTGATAGTGATAGACCTGACCGTTGTGGCCGAGCACCCACTTTCGATTCAGCACATCGAACGTCTGTGGCGACCCGCCTCGAATGATGTGATTCAGACGGCCGGCGCGCCGATTCGCGGTGGCCAGAATGCTCTCTCCCATGCCGTACAACAGCGCGCTGCCAACGATGCCGAACACGATCAGCGGCACCACCGTGCGGTAGAGGCTGATGCCGCATGCCCGCATCACGATGAGCTCGCTGTTCTTGGTCAACAATCCAATCGTGACCAGGGCCGAGAGGAGGACGGCGAGCGCGATGACGTACGACAAGAACTGCGGAGTTGACCACCATAGGAATTCCAAGAGCGTTGCCAGCGTGGTCTGACCTTTGAACCATTTATCGGAGAGGTCGATGAGCGTGGAAATGTAGAAGAGGCCGAGCATCCCGACCGTCGTCATGGCAAGCACCTGCAGATAGCGCTTGGCGACGTAAAGGTCCAACAGATTGGGACGGAGCGCCGTGACGGAGGGAAGCTTGAAACCGGAATGTGGCGGGCTCGGCCGCGATGCAGGTTCGCTCGTCCTGACCTGTGGGTTCGAAGCGTCGACCGGTGTCGATCGGCTGGCGAACCAACCTGACGGCGGAAAACGCAGCGGCTGGTCCGCCGATCTCGCCCGCGAAAGCAGCAGCCAGACTCCGGCAACTCCGAGAATGACGTTCGGCCACCACATCGCCGACCAGGCAGGAATCAGGTGCCCCTTCGTCATCGACCGCGCCGTGAACATGATCACGTAGTAAACGAAGATGATGCCGATGCCGAAGACGAAGCTGGCGAGACGGCCGTCGCGTCGATGGCTTGCGCCCAATGCGAGACCCAGGATCGCGAACACAAAGCACGCCACTGGAATCGAGAATTTCGTGTGAATCTCGATAATCTGGTTGTGCGGCGAAAGACCCTGCGCACTCAGTTCCGCGATGCGCGCCTCGAGCTCAGGTATGGTCAGCTCACGATCGCCTCGAGCGGGGCCCTGTCGGGGAAACACGCGCTCGGGATCGAGGGAAACGATCGTTCGATCGAATCGCAGCACCTCGTAAGCGGCTGGGTCATCCACTTTCGTCGAGTGCCGGGTGCCGTCTTCGAGGACCATCTGAATGGTCTGGGCCGCACGATTGACGTCCATGCGGCCTCGCCGTGCTAGGTAGATAATCGGGTGTGAGGGGTTAGCCGTATCCGCCGCCAGGACGTCCTGCCATCCGCCGCCATCCAACGGGACTTCGCGAACGTAGACAACGATGCCGGGGAAGTCTTCGAAGAAGACGCGAGGTCGCACTTCGCCCTCGGCCCGATCCATGACGATCCTTAGAGAGATCTCTCGGAACGCCTGGTTCGCGTCGGGCATCGCCTTGAGCAGGATCCATGACGTGGCGGCCCAGGCCGCGATGGCAAATACCGCCACGGGTCGCAGCAGGCGATAAGGACTCACGCCGCACGCCATGAGGACGACGACCTCGCGATCGGCGGACAGCCGCCCGAATGCCACGAGAATCCCGATCAGCAGCGCCATCGGAATGGTCAGTCCGAGCTGTGCTGGCAGCAGCGTGACGGCCAACTTCAGCAGCGTCGTCCAGGGCACTCCCTTGGCAATCATCTGCTCGGCCAACTCAATGATGAACGGGATAATCAGGATGAACGTGAACACGAGTAGCGCGATGACGAACGGCGGGACGATCTCCCGAATCACGTACCGGTCGATGGTGCGCATGGCCGACTAGGAGCCTGTCTGTGTCATCTGTGGCCTAGCCGTCCCATTATCCCCTATGGTCAAACTCGCTTTGCTGTGGCACATGCATCAGCCGTACTACGAGGACCTCGCGACTGGCGAGCACATCCTTCCGTGGGTTCGGCTGCATGCGATCAAAGACTATTGGGGCATGGTGAACGTCCTGGAGGAGTTTGCCGACGTTCGCGTCACCTTCAATCTCGTCCCATCGCTCCTCGTTCAGGTGCAGGCATTTGCCGAGAACCGTGCCCGAGATCGTCACCTCGAGATTGGGCTCAAGCCTGCGGCAGACCTCACGGCTGAGGAGGCCGAGTGGCTCGTGGCCAACGGGTTTCATGCCCCGTACGCTCACATGATTGCGCCCTATCCGCGATACAAGGAACTGCATGCCGCCAAGCACGCTGGCCAAAGCTTCGACATCGGCGCGCTGCGCGACCTTCAGGTCTGGCACAAGCTGGCGTGGATGGATCCTGATCTTCTGGCACGCGACGAACGATTTGTCGCTTTGGTCCAGAAGGGAGGTCAGTACTCAGAGTCTGACAAAGTGGACCTTCGCTCGCTGGAGCTCGAAACGATCCGAAACGTAATCCCGCGATATCGCAAGGCCTCCGATCGGGGACAGATCGAACTGTCCACCTCGCCGTTCTATCATCCGATTCTCCCGCTTTTGTGTGATTCCGACGTTCATCTCAGGGCCCACCCAAACGCCGCACGGCCGCAGCTGCGGTTTAGCCGCTCCGACGATGCACGGGCGCAGATTCGGCGGGCGCTCGATTACCACCAGGCGACGTTTGGGCAGCGACCTCACGGCATGTGGCCGTCGGAGGGCTCGGTCTCGGACGAAGTCGTCCAGCTCGTGGGCGAACAGGGCCTCATGTGGATCGCGACCGACGAGGACATCCTGTCTCGATCGCTTGGCGTCGGCCTGTCGCGCGACGTGGCGGGGCATGCAGTACGCCCTGACATTTTGTACCGGGCCTATCGACTTCAGACCGGTGGGTCGAAGGTCAGCTGTCTGTTTCGCGATCACGCATTGTCGGATCGAATCGGGTTCGCGTATCAGTCGTGGGACCCTGACGCCGCGGCCATCGATTTTGTCGAGCGGGTCCGCGAGGCCGGACGCAGGTTCACGACGGCCACTGGCGAAGACGGTGGAGTCGTCACTGTCATCCTCGACGGTGAGAACGCGTGGGAGCACTACGCCCGCGGAGGCCGGCCATTCCTTCGGGCCCTTTATGGACGGCTCCAAGGTTCCAGCGATGTCCAGACCGTAACGATGAGCGAGGCCGCGTCCACGGCGTCAGGACAGCTATCCACGGTATTTCCGGGCTCCTGGATCAATGGCGACTTCTGGATCTGGGTCGGTCATCGAGACGACCATCGAGCCTGGACGCAGCTCGGCGAGGCTCGAAACGAGTTCGACCGGCGGGCCGAGACGGTCCCTGACGACGCCCGCGAGCATGCGTTCGTCGAGCTTCTGATCGCCGAGGGCAGCGACTGGTTCTGGTGGTACGGCGACGACCACTCATCCGATCACGACCGAGACTTTGACGACCTGTTTCGCCGGCATCTTCGAAACGCCTACGAGGCGCTTGGAGCCAACCCTCCGCCCGAACTTTTCGAGTCGAACATCACCACGAGCAGCGCCCCTCCCGAGCCGACGCTTCAGGACCCGGGCCTCGCCGCGCCGCCGACGTTGGATGGCCGTGACACGAGCGCTCTGGAGTGGGCGAGCGCGGTGCGTGCCCCGGTATCGAGCGGGGGCGGGACCATGCACCAGGTTTCGGGCTCAGACCTCGTTACGGAGATCTGGGTCTCGGTCAATCAGGCCGGGCTCGGTCTGCGCCTGAGCGGCCAGGCGCTGATCCACTCGCTGACGAAGGGAGACCTGCGGCTGGCGATCCTGCTTCCAGATCCGGCCCTTCAGTCGGTCCCGCTTCCTCCGGAATGGCTGGCCGTAGACCAGGTGGTCGAAGTGCTCATTCCCGCCACCGCGCTCAGCGAATCCGCCTCGTCGCCTTGGAGCGGTCGATTTGCGATCGTGATTTCGGACGCGGGCGAGCGGCTTCAGGAGCGACACCCGGCCGAGGGCTTTTGGTCGCTGCCGGTCGTGTCGCCCTCGTCTGCGCGCGGTTGGGTCGTATAGGGCGTCCCGGCTCGTCTCCAGCCATTCTTTCGAGCACAAAGCATCAACAGGCTCGGTCTGTCGCGGGAAATTGAAAGAGTCCGATAATACATATTATGTTAACTAAACGACGGATTCGACTAGGGTCCAGACACGACGGCGCCGACGCTATTTTGCGTGTCGGAGCTCTCTGATGATGGCTTCGAGCGCGCTGATCACGTCGTCTTTGCTCGCACTCTTTCGATTGAAGCTGAGGCGGAGATTGAACGCCTTGCTCTCTGGCCGGAACGCAAACACGTAGTGCTTTGGCCGCCCGGATGTCGGCTTCTGAGCCTCCTTGCGGATCTGCTCACGTGTGACGTTCGAGCCTTGGCTCGCAAGCTTCTCGACGAGAGCCAGCATCTTCTGGGGATCGCCTTGCCGAACGACCTGCAACAGGACCGATCGATTGGCGATGCCGGCAAGCCGGCACACCTTCCGGACATCAGGTGGAATGCTGCTGAGCGACAGCGATTCGGTGACCGTCGTGCGGGACTTGCCGAGGCGCTTGGCCAGGTCCTCGTGCGTGTATCCGCAGCGCTGAGCCAGGCTCTGCATGGCATCAGATTCTTCGAAGGGGGTCAGGTCCTTGCGTTGGATGTTCTCGACCAAGGCCAGTTCCAACATCTCCCGGTCATCGACATCGCGGATGACCACCGGCAGCTCATGAAGCCCGGCCTGGACGGCGGCCTGATAGCGCCGCTCGCCGGCGATGATCTGATAGCGTGAGCCGCGCTGTCGCACGACGAGTGGCTCGATGACGCCCTTTTCGGTAATGGACGAGATGAGCTCGCTCAGATCGCCCATGGACTGGCGGGGCTGATCGGGGTTCGGATCGAGCTGATCGATTTGCACCAGCCGGCCTACAGGAGTGCCGGCGGACGAGGCCAATGTCTCGACGTAATGGGCGTCATGGCGCATGCGAGCCGAGTCGGGCAATCCTCTGGGCTTAGGCACGATCCATTACCTCCTCGCACAAACTGTAGTACTCCGCGGCGCCAGAGGACTCCGGCGCGAAGGTGAAAATCGACTCACGATAGGCGGGGCTTTCCTCGAGCCGGACGCTCTTGCTGATGACTGTACGGAAGACCTTGTCGCCGAAAACCTTTCGAATCTGTTCCTGGATATCCCGGGCCAGCGCGGTGCGCTTGTCGTGCATGGTGATCACGACGCCGAGGATCTGCAGCTCGGGGTTCGGGCGCTGCCGCACCTTCTCAATCGTCTCGAGGAGATCGTCGGTGCCCTCAAGCGCGAAGTACGACGACTGAATAGGGATGAGCAGATGGGTGGCAGCCACCAGCGCGTTCACGGTCAGCAAACCGAGGGCCGGAGGACAGTCGATGATGACGCTCGAAAACGCGCTCGCGACGAACTTGAGCTCGTCCTTGAGCCGGAACGGGGCGTCAAGCTCCCCTGTCATTCGGGACTCGAGCTTCGCCAACGCAATCCGTGCCGGCGCGATCGACAGGTGCGGGTTCATCGTCGGACGGATGACGTCGGTCAGATGCACCTGACCGTCGACGAAGACGTCGTACATGCTTTTCTCGGCGGATCGGATGTCCAGGTAGGACATGCTGCTGTTGCCCTGCGGGTCCAGATCGACGAGCAGCGTTCGCTTCCCACGCATGGCCAATGCGGCGGCGAGATTGATCGCGGTGGTGGTCTTCCCTACTCCGCCCTTCTGATTGGCAATAGCGAGAATCATCGCGCAGGAATGTGAGAGTCCCACGCATTCTAGGAGTGGTTTTTCAGGAGGTCAAGGAAACCGGAGAGAGGCGACGGGCGGTTTACTGAAACTGCATGCAGTAAACCACTGTGAGTGAGGCGCTTAGCGGAATTGTCGAACGGCCGACGTTCACATCTTGTATTTGCCCAGGTCGTCTGGGTCCAGCTGCTCGAGCCACTGCTGCAGCCGCTCGCTATCCTGCTTTTCGTTGGACAAGTCAACCGTCTTGGCGTTATCGATGACTTTCTCGTCGACCAGGATCGGCGCGCGGGTTCTGAGCGCCAGCGCGATGGCGTCGCTCGGTCGCGCATCGACGGCGACCGGGCCTGCCGACGTCACCAGGTGGATGACCGCGTAGAACGTGTTCTCCTTCAAGTCGCAGACGACGATCTTGTCGACCGAGGCTTGCAGATCCTGGATGACGTTGCGCAGTAAGTCATGGGTCATCGGCCGAGGGGTCTGGATGTTTTCGATCTGCAGCGCGATGGCATTGGCCTCGAACACCCCCACCCAGATCGGAAGCACCTTCTGCCCCTCCTGATCCCGCAGGATGATGATGGGCATGTTGGTGATCGGATCCACCATCAGCCCCTTGATATTCATCTCGATCATCTTTGCCCCTGTCTGCTCGGTTGAACCTCGGTCAAGCCACGACGCCGGTTGACTCCCCCCACACGCTGGTGGGGCCCGCTCGCCGAATCGTGACCTGTGCCATCCTGCCAATCCACGTCGATGGCCCTGGAAAGTTGACCACCGTGTTACCGCTGGTGCGGCCCGACAACTCGCTGCGACGCCGGCTTTGAGAATCCACCAGGACTTCGACGGTCCGTCCAACGGCGGCCTCGTGAAGGGCCTGCTGAATCTCTCGTTGCCGCCGCTGCAGCTCGACAATCCGGCGCGTCTTCTCCCCTTCCGTTACGTCGTCCGGCATCCGGCGCGACGCTAGTGTGTTGGGTCGCTCCGAATACTTGAACGAGAACATGCTGTGATACTGCACAGCCTCCGTGAGCGACAGCGTCTCCTCGAAGTCGCTTTCAGTTTCCCCAGGGAATCCAACGATCATATCGGTCGATAGTTGAACCTTCGGGATAGCCGCGCGGATCCGTGCAGCCAGATCCAGGTACTCCTCGCGAGTGTACCTCCGCCGCATGGCGCGCAGGATGCGCGACGAGCCGGACTGGACTGGAAGGTGGAGGTGCTTGCAGACCTTCGGAAGATCGCGAACCGCTTCGACAGCGCGGTCGGTCATGTGTCGCGGGTGCGGGCTGGCGAACCGGATGCGATCGATACCTGGGACTTCGTGCACCGCCTCGAGCAACGCTGGAAAATCGCACGCGGCGTCATCGGGCGCCTGGTAGTGGTTGACGATCTGCCCGAGTAGCTGCACTTCCCGAAACCCACGCGCGACGACGTCTCTCACCTCGTCCAGGATTTCGGCCTTCGCGCGCATCCGCTCATGCCCGCGTGTATAAGGCACCACACAGAACGCGCAGAAGTCGTTGCAGCCTTCGATGATCGTGACGTAGGCGCGCACTGGATCACTTCGCCGCGTCACTCCGAACGCAAACGAAGGGTCTTCGTATGGTGTCGCGACGTCCACAACCGTTGGCCGGCCGTCGAGGACTTCCTTTGCGAGCATCGGAAGGAGTCGTGCGCGCTGCGTACCGATGATGAGGTCGATCACCGGCGAGCGCCTGAGCAGCGCCTCGCCTTCCTGCTGAGCCACACATCCGGCCACGGCCACGACCGGCTCTCGCCCGGTTTGTCGCCCGGCTTGTCGGATCTCGCCCAGTCGCGTGTAGAGCTTCTCTTCGGCTCGCTCGCGCACGCTGCAGGTGTTGATCACGACGAGGTCGGCGTCGGCGTCCGATTCGGCAGCGTCAAATCCCGACTGCTCCAGCAACCCGGCCATCCGTTCCGAGTCGTGGACGTTCATCTGACAGCCGTAGGTCTCGATGAAGTACTTCATCTCCCTTTGTGGATTCTAAACCCTCGCGCGGGGTTTCGCTTTCGCCATCGGGCGACTTTCGCCTTTCGCATTCGGCCGATTTTCACCTTTCGCCATCGAGTGAGCCAGCAGCTCTCGAGCGCCAGCGATCGAGTGAGCGCCCGATGCGGCCCCGCCCATCATCCGAGCGAGCTCGACGACTCTGCCCTCTCCGTCGAGGCGTACGACGTCGGTCGACGTCCGGCCCAGACGGACCTGCTTGTCGATGAGGAAATGCGTTCGTCCGAAGGCCGCTATCTGTGGAAGGTGCGTGATGCACAACACCTGAAACTGGTTGCCGAGCGCGGCCAGCTTCTGTCCCACTACCGTTGCGACGCGACCGCCAATACCCGCATCGACCTCGTCGAAGATGAGCGACTTGGCGCCGGCCGGCGAGCCGCCGTTCTCTTCGCCCACCGTCAGCGTCTTCATCGCGAGCATGACGCGAGACAACTCGCCGCCTGAGACGATTCGCGCGAGTGGGCGGAGGTCTTCCCCGACGTTTGGCGAGAAGTAGAACTCGCCGGAGTCAATGCCCGAGGCGCGCCAATCGTGTTCGTCGCGACTCGATTGGACTCTTACTTCGAAACGGGTGCCGTCCATTGCCAGCGTCGCCAGCTCCGCTTCGAGCCGCTCTGCGAAGCGGCGGCCCGCATCGCGGCGGGCGGTCGAGAGGTTTTCAGCTTCGGCCAGGAAGCCGCGGGAGGCATCCTTGAGCTGCTGGGCAACGTCTCCGGAAGATGCGGCACCCGTCAGACGAGCGTGTTCTTTGCCCAGCTGATCCTGGCGATCGACCACGTCGGTGAGCGTCGGTCCAAACTTACGCTTCAGGTTTTCGAGCAGGGAGAGCCGGTCTTCGACGGCCTGGAGACGGCCAGGTGCGGCATCAAGGCTGCCGGCAAAGTCGCGGAGTGCGAACGCAAGATCCTCCAGCTGGGCTTTGATGTCGGACTTGGCCTCGACGTAGGCACCAAATCTCGCGTCGATCGAAGCGAGCTCCCCCACCCGTTTCCAGACCCTGTCCAGCGTTCCAAGCACCGCGCTCTCTGCGTCGTACAACTCTGCATAACCTTCGCTGCAGAGCCGTTCGATGGTTTCCGCGTGACGAAGAATCACGCGCTCGGTCCCGAGCTCTTCGTCTTCGCCGATGCGAACGCTCGCGCGCTTCAGCTCACCGAGCTGAAATTCGACGAGGTCCAGTCGAGCCGTACGCTCTCGAGCATCCATCCGGAGGCGCTCCAGCTGCTCACGAAGCTCGCGAACCGAATCGAACGCCGCGGCGACCCGCGACGCGCGGTCGTTGAGCCCGGCCCATCCGTCGAGAAGCGGAAGGTGATGTGCCGGGTCCAGGAGCAGTTGATGTTCATGCTGTCCGTGCAGCTCGACCAGGCTGCTCGAAAGAATCCGCAAGTCGGCGGCGGATGCGAGGGTGCCGTTCACAAATGCCCGGCTCCGACCTTGCGAGGTGATCTCGCGCCGGACGATGACCTCCTCACCATCTGCGGTTTCAACGACGGCTTCGACCGTCGCGAGATCCTCACCTGTTCTGATCAGATCTTGCGTTGCTCTTCCGCCGAGGAGCAGCCCGACCGCGCCGACCAGAATCGATTTTCCCGCTCCGGTCTCGCCGGTGAGCACGTTGAACGATTGTTCAAACTCGACAGATGCCGACTCAATGACCGCGAGATTGCGGATTGCCAGGAAGCGGATCACAACCGCGATGCCTCAATTGGTTGGGATGGGGTAGTGAGCGGAACTGCCATCGTATCATGGGTTTGACAGAATTTCTGGCGCTGTGTTACGGTTGCACAGAACAGCGCTCTCCCACAGCGCGACTCCCCATTGTGAATGGATTCGGAGGCTTTGTTGCCGACGCCCGGATGGTTCGTCCTGGCCCTGCAACTCGACGGCGGTGCTCCGCTCAGTCGGGTGGCGGTCGGGGACCTCGGTTCCCTCATTCTTTCTGCGAGCCCGGTAGTCAAAGCGGTGCTCGTCATCCTGCTCATCTTCTCGATTGCCTCCTGGGGCGTCGTGTTAGTGAAGTGGTGGAGCTACCGCGGCATCGAGCGCCAGAGCAGCACCTTTCTCGAGGTGTTTCGTAAGAGCGCGAAGTTCTCCGAGGTACAGGCGGTCTGCCCGTCGCTCGGCGCCAGCCCACTGGTCGGTATGTTCCAGGCAGGCTACGCAGAACTGACCGCCCAGCTTCGTCAGTCTTCGCCCACACCATCGAACCCGGCCAGCGGCGCTGCGCCGCGTCCAACATTGAAGAGTCTGACCGCCGTTGACCGGGCATTGCTACGCGCATCGGCGACGGAAGTCAACAAACTGGAGAAGCGGGTGACGTTTCTCGCGACCACCGCCAGCATTACGCCGTTCATCGGGCTGTTTGGCACCGTTTGGGGAATCATGAGCGCGTTTGCCAATATCGGAGCACAGGGATCCACCGACCTCGCGGTTGTGGCGACCCCTATCGCCGAAGCGCTGATCGCCACAGCCCTGGGTCTCTTCGCGGCGATACCGGCCGTGTATTTCTATAACCATTTCACGACGAAGGTGAAGACCTATGCGTCCGAGATGGACGACTTCGCGTTGGAATTCCTGAACATCTCCGAAAGGAATTTCACGTAGGCTCCAGATGACACAGATTACAGAGACAGGCTCGTAAGTGCCCAAGGTCCTTCCGCAGCCGGCCGCCAACGATACTCGCAGGCGAGGGCGGCGAGTATCGACGTCGCTGTCCGAGATCAACGTGATCCCGTTGGTCGACGTCATGCTGGTGCTGCTCATCATTTTCATGGTCGCCGCACCGATGCTTCAACGCGGCGTCGAGGTCAACCTGCCCGTCGCGCGCCGGCCGCAGCGCCTTTCCGAAGAACGGATGTATGTCACGGTTCCGCTGTCCTACCGCAAAGACCATCGCATTCTGATCGACGATGAGAGCGTGCCGATGGACGTTGTGCCCGAGCGCATGCGCCAGGCGATGCAGAACAAGGATCAGAAAGAGGTCTTCCTCCGTGGCGACCGCGAGGTCATGCTCCAAGAGCTTCTCGAGGTGATGGATCGCCTCAAGGACGGCGGCGTGGAGCGGGTCGGGATCGTCGCGCAGCAAAGGACACAGTAACGTGGACGACGTTTCAGCGGTCTTGTCGGCGAGGATTCGCGAAGACGATGGCTTGAAGAAGATGATGGGCTACTCAGTGGCGGCGCATGCCGTCTTTCTGGGAGCCATCATCTTCATGGGTGTCGGCGCGCCGGGTCCGGAACCTGAAGTGGTGATGCAAATCAGTCTGGGTGCTGGCAGTCTGCCGCGCGACGGTGGCCTCGCGACCCTGGGCGGCCGGCCCATTCAGCAAACCATCCCCGTCGAAGCCAAGCGGACCATCGAGCCCGTTCGCCCTCCTGCGGCGCGCGAGCCGGAGATGATCGAGCCGACGAAAGCACCGCCGAAGAGAACGCCGCCCCCCGAACAGAATCCAGCCAAGGATCCCGCCAGCCGGACACCGACTCGTGGGAAAGAGGTGCAGGCGGGCTCGACGGTTGCGGAAACCGGAGCCAAGGGCCAGGGTTTCGGGCTCTCGTCTGGCGGCGGCGGTTCGTCGGGCTATCTCGACGTCGCGAACTTCTGCTGTCCCGAGTACCTCACGACGATGCTCGATCTCGTGAATCGGAATTGGGACTACAAGCAACGAACCGACGGCTCGACGCAGATTCGCTTCGTGATTCAGCGGGATGGTCGCATCGTTGATGTCAACATCGAGCGGCCGAGCGGCGTCGCCGCCCTGGACTATCTGGCGTCCCGATCGGTGCAGCTGACACGGTTGCCCCCGCTGCCGGCTCCATATACCGAGTCTGCGCTCACCGTTCACTTGGTCTTCGATTACAAACGGTAAGAGGTTCCATGAAGAAGCGAGCATTGCACATCAGGGGACTGGCGATGGTCGCGGCGCCGATGTCAGCCGTCGTGCTGATGTCGCAGCAGCCCACGCCGCCTCCCGCCCAGCAACCGACCAGCATCGAATTACGCCTGACTGGTGATCCCGGCACGCCCCCGCGTCTCGCGGTCCCGGACTTGCTCGCGCTCTCCACTGACGCCGAGACACAGGATGCCACCAGGGTGATCAGCCAGGTGCTGTGGGACGACTTGGATTTCGAGCGCGAATTCTCGATGATTCCCCGCGACACGTACAAGTCGATTCCTGCGGCCACCTCGATCAGCGACCCGCCATTCGATCGATGGCGTGAGCTTGGCGCCGACGGCGTGGTGATCGGTGCGGTGCAGAAGACGCCGACGGGCGTTCGCGTCGAGCTCCGGCTCTACAACGTGCGCGCGCGGCAGCAGGTATTTGGTCGGGAGTACACCGGGTCGGCCGCGAATCCTCGACTTTACGCACATACGATGTCAGACGAGCTTCACGAATCCCAACGCAGCCTTCGCGGAGTGGCGCGCTCGAAGCTCACCTTCTCGTCGGACCGCAACCGCGAGCCGGTGGCGGGAACGGTCGAAAAACGTGAAGTCAAGGAGGTGTACGTTGGTGACTACGACGGCGCGAACCAGCGTCGGATCACCATCAACCGGTCGCTGAACATTACGCCGGTGTGGTCGCCAGATGGCCGCGCCATCGCGTACACGTCATATCGCCGCGGGTTCCCCGACATCTACTTGTCGTTGATCTATCAAGGGACCATGGAAACGCCGACGAAGGGAGTCGGCCAGAACTGGCTGCCGGCGTTTTCCCCCGACGGCACTCGCGTTTCATTCACCTCGAACCGTGATGGCAACCCGGAGATCTACGCGATGAATCGCGACGGCAGCGACGTTCGTCGTCTGACCGACAATCCGGCCATCGACTCGACGCCGACCTGGTCGCCCACTGGTACCCAGATTGCGTTCGTGTCCGATCGAACCGGCTCGGGCTCGCCGCAAATCTATGTGATCGGTGTCGATGGCACGGGGCTGCGGCGAATCTCTTTCGAGTCGTACGCGGATCGTCCGACCTGGTCGCCGCCGCCATACAACGAGATTGCGTTCTCAGCGCGCACGGGACCCGGGCACGACATCAAGATTCTGAACATCGCCAGCGGTGAGACGCGGCAAATCACGTTTGGCGAGGGCACCAACGAAAGCCCCGCGTGGTCGCCCAACGGTCGGCATCTCGCCTTTTCATCGACCAGGGCCGGCAGGGTCCAGGTCTTCACGGTCGATCGCGATGGGCGGAACGTCCGCCAGATCACTCGAGATGGGAACAACGCGACGCCGAACTGGTCGCAGTAGCGCATGCCGCTCGTCAATCCGCCGCCAGCTGGACCAGAGTCCACATGAGGGTGCCGTAATGAGCGCAGCGAAGAAACTCACAACGATCGCCATCGTCCTCGTGCTGGCCGCGATTGGATGCTCGAAGAAGAAGCCTCCGGTCGCCCGCCCCATCCCGCCCCCTGCGGCGACGAGCGCCGCGAAACCGACGACTCCGCCTCCCCCACCAAGGCCCATCACCGAGCCGGTTGTCGTCCCCCCAGAGCCGCTCCGAGACGAGGCGATCGGATCGAAGTCGCTCGACGAGCTCAATCGTGAATCCCCGCTGCAGCCGGTGTACTTCGAGCTCGACAGCTTCGACGTGAGCGGAGAGGGACAGCAGGCGCTTCAGGGCAACGCCAAGGTCTTGAAGCAGTTCCCGTCGTGGCAAATCACGATTGAGGGACACTGCGACGAGCGTGGTACGGCGGAATACAACCTGGCGCTTGGCGAGCGACGGGCCCTTGCGGCCAAGACGTACCTCGTATCGTTGGGCATTCCGGCTGACAAGGTCCGCACCGTCAGCTACGGCAAGGAGTTCCCGTTCGATCCCGGCCACGACGACGGCGCGTGGGCGAAGAACCGTCGCGCGCATTTCGTGATTACGGCGAAGTAACATAGGCCCATGAGCCGACATCTTCACGGCTTCGCCGTCGCTCTGCTCTGCCTATTCTTCACCGGGCTCGTTGCCGCCCCCGTATCGGCGCAGTCGCGGCGTGAAATGCAGATGATGGCCGACATCCGTATGCTGCAGGAGCAAACGCAGCAACTGCAGCAACAATTGCAGGCCGCGATCGCGGCACTCTCGGACAGCCTCAAGCAGTTGGGAACGCGACTCGACGAGCAAAGCGCGAACACGCGGAAGGCGTTCGCCGATCAGAAACTGGTGACCGATACCATCGGCAACGATCTACGCGTGATTCGGCAGCGCGTCGACGAGTCCAACGTTCGGATTACGTCGCTGTCGCAGGAAGTGGAGGCGTTGCGACTCGCCATTCCTTCCTTCCCCACTGGCGCGGTCCCATCGAGCGATCCGACGGCGCCGGAGTCGCCAACGGGTGCGGCCCCAATGCCTCAGCAGCCAACCTCGCCGGCGCCGATGGCCACGGGCGCGCCGGCGTCGGGCGTCTCGCCGCAGCGTCTCTTCGACACCGCGTGGGCCGACTTCACCGCCGGTCAGTGGACCTTGTGCATCGAGGGGTTCAACACCTACTTGAAGAGCTTTCCGCGGAGCGACGCGGCTGACGACGCGCAGTTCTACATCGGTGAATGCCAGCTTGCCGACAACAAGTTCTCCGCGGCGATGGACTCGTACAGCCGGGTGATCAGTACCTATCCGCGAGGCGACAAGGTTCCCGACGCCTACTACAAGCGGGGGCTTGCCTTCGATCGGCTCGGGCAGCCAGATCGTGCCAAGGAATCCTGGGACACGCTGATCAAGACCTTTCCCGACTCGGAACTCGCCCCGTTGGCCAAGCAGCAGGTGGACCGATTGAATCGCGGGCGGCCTCCAGGGGCCGCGAACAAGTAGGGCGTCCCCTAACCAACATAGAGGTGACATGGGTAGCGTGAACAAAGTGATTCTCGTCGGCAACCTCGGCAAGGATGCCGAGGTTCGATCGACGCCGGGCGGTCAGTCAGTCGCAAGCTTCAGCCTCGCGACGACGGAGAACTGGACCTCGCGAGAGGGCGAGAAGAAGGAACAGACCGAATGGCATCGCATTGTCTTGTGGGGGAAGCCCGCTGAGTCGCTCCAGCCCTATCTGGTGAAAGGCAAGCAGATCTATCTCGAGGGGCGTCTTCAGACGCGGCAGTGGGAAAAAGACGGCCAGAAGCACTACACCACCGAAGTGAAGGCCGACAAGATCGTACTGCTGGGCGGTGGTGGCGGACGCGGTGGCGAGCGAATAGATCGCGGCGAAGGCGGCTATCAGGATCCGATGAAGGACGCCGCGCCGGTCACCGACGACGATATTCCGTTCTAGGCCGCCGATGAGGCAGATGACGCGGAGAGGTGACTAGCGCGAGCGCGGACTAGGTCGTCCGCCCGTACCGATCCTCGAGCCTCACCACATCGTCGGTTTCCGGCGTTGAGACTTCGAACACATCGCTGTCTTCGATCGCGGTCATTCGGTGAACCGTGAGCGGCGAGACGTGGACCGCTTGCCCGGGTCCTAGTTCGCGACTCACCAGGGCGTCCCCCTCTTTCAGCTCGAAAAGGATTTTTCCCGACCACACGAAGATCGTCTCGTCCTTGCGGTTGTGATACTGCAGGCTCAGCGCATGACCTTTGTCGACGTGAATGAGCTTGCCGACATAACGATCGGTCCGTGCCCACCAGATTTCGTAGCCCCAGGGTTTGTCGACCCGGTGCAGCGGAGCGTTCATGAAGGCTGACCCCTTTCGGGAATGGAGGATGCCACGGTATCGAAGAGGTACTGCTCGATCTCCGATGATGTCGCGAGTCGCAGCGCGTGGCTGGCGACGCGGCGGACTTCGCTGGCCCTGAGATCCCGCACGACTTGCTTGACGACCGGAATTGCGGCCGGCGTCATGCTGAATTCTGTGAGCCCCAGACCCACCAGCAACCCAATCAACGCCGGGTCGGATGCCATCTCTCCGCAGAGCGAGACGGGCACCCTGTGCCGTTTTGCCGCCCGGCAGACATGCCGGATCAGCCGCAGCACAGCTGGATGCAGGGGCTCGTAGCGATCGGACACTCGGTCGTCGGTCCGGTCGACCGCGAGGCAGTACTGGATCAGGTCGTTGGTGCCGATGGTGAAGAAATCCACTGCGGGTGCGAGAAGGTCTGCGGCCAGTGCGGCGGCAGGCACTTCGATCATCACGCCGAGCGTGAGTCGTCCGGTGGCGCCTACTTCGCGCGTCACCTCCGAGAGGATCTGTCGTGCCTCCCGGATCTCGTCGACTGCGGTGACAAACGGAAACATCACGCGCAGCGGACCATGTGACGCGGCCCGCGCCAACGCCCGAAGCTGCGTGCGCAGCACGTCGGGTCGGGCCAAGCCGAGACGCAGACCCCGCAACCCGGGTCGCATACGCCGGCGGTCCTGGCCTCGGCGCGGATTGAACTGACGCTCGTCGACGTCAAACGTCCGAATCGTGACGCGCAGGGGCGCCACCCGCTCGATCAGGCTGCGGTACAGCTCGTACTGATCGTCTTCGGTGACCGCGTCCGGCGAGCGGCCCGAGAGCATGAACTCCGATCGATACAGGCCGACCCCTTCAGCGCCGTACTCGTCGAGGGTCGGCAGGTCCTCAAGCAGCTCGATATTGGCATCGAGCCTGACGCGGACGCCGTCTCTCGTCGTCACCGGACCGGACGCCGCGCCCACTGCGCGCCCCTTCACGCGAGGCTCAGCCCGCCACCGGGCTTCGTCGATCTGAGCGGCCGAGGGCTCGACGATGAGCTCACCACTCCGTCCGTCGAGAATTACCGGCGTGCCCGCGGAGATTCGTTGCGACGCATCGTGCAGCCCGACGATGGCCGGGATCTGCAGCGAACGGGCGAGGATTGCGGTGTGGTACGTCCGGCTGCCGGCATCGGTGGCAAAGCCCTGAACGCGACTCCAATCCAACTGCGCCGCGAGGGACGCCGTGAGCTCGTCGGCGATCAAGATTGATGGACCGTCGAGCTGGCTCAGCAATTCTCGCGGCCCGGCGCCGCCGTGTCGCAAGTTCATGCGCAGACGCCCGGCCACGTCGGCGACGTCGGTTTCGCGCTCACGAAGGTACGGGTCTTCCACGTTCAGGAAGACACGACACAGTTCTTCGTACGCACGATGGACCGCCCATGCCGCATTGACGCGCTCGGTGCGGATCAGTTCTTCGGCGCGGCCCACCACCATCGGGTCGTCAAGGATGAGCAGCTGCGCATCGAAGAGCGCGGCGAGCTCACTGCCGGGCCCCTGGCCGATACGCCGCGAGATGTCGTGCAGCTGCTCGCGAGACACCGCCTGCGCGTGCCGAAGCGCGGTGATCTCGCGCTCGACGCGGTCGGGCGGAATCGGGAACCGCATCACTTCGGCCCGCTGCGTCAACACGACAGCGCGTCCCACGGCAACGCCGGGCGACACGCCGATCCCGGTCAGGCGCTCCACGATTCCTCTCCGAAGCCGCTTCTCACCAGACGGACCAACGCGTCGACCGCTTCGACTTCGTCCACTCCGTCAGCAGAGATCTCGACTCTCGAACCGCAACCCGCGGCGAGCAGCAGAATGCCCATGATGCTCTTCCCGTCCATCGAACGCCCGTCGCGGCTCACCCGAATCTGCGAGCGATAGACCGTGGCCATGCGGACGAATTTCGCGGCCGCCCGTGCATGCAAGCCAAGCCGATTGGCAATGACCACCTCTCGAGTCGTCATCAATCTGTCGAGCTCGTCGAACTCGAGGAACCCGCAGAGCCTGTCGAACCCGTAGAACCCGGCGAGCCTGCAGAGCCCGACGAACCTGCCAGCAAGTCCGACGCCACCCAGATGGCATTGCGGCCATGTTCGCGCAGCGATCGTGCGACCTCGGTGAGGCGCGCGCTACCCTGGAGGCTGGCGGCCTTGATCAGCATCGGCAGGTTGACGCCCGTGATGATCTCCACGGCGTCCTCTGCAAGGAACGTGATCCCCAGATTCGACGGCGTCCCGCCGAACATGTCGGTGGCGATGAGGACCCCCGAGGGACCCTTCACGCGCTCGATCGCCGAGGCAATTTCGTCGCGCGCGTCCTGGACGTCCTCGTGCCAGCCGATCGAGACGGCCGCAAACTGCGGCAGATCTCCAACGATCGTCTCCGCGGCGTTGACCAACTCGGTGGCCAGTTGTCCGTGCGTCACGACTACCACGCCGATCATACGTCCCTCGCTAGATCTCGATGCCGCACACGCGTCGCCACACCCTTGATGCCCGACAAGTCGCGCTTCAAGACGCTGGCGACGTACACCGATCGGTGTCGGCCGCCCGTGCAGCCGATCGCGACCGTGAGATAACTCTTTCCCTCAGACACATAGTGCGGCACGACGTACCGCAGGAACGAGGCGATTCGCTTCACGCACCCCCGGGTGTCGGGTTGCCGCCGCATGAACGCCGCCACCGCCACGTCGTTGCCGGTCTTCGGGCGCAAGGCCGGAACCCAGTGCGGGTTCTTGAGAAAGCGGACGTCGAACATGAGATCGGCCTCCGCGGGCGGGCCAAAGTGGAATCCAAAGCTCAGCAAGGTCAGCACGAGCTCCGACGCCTGCTTTTGACCGCTGACCCGATCGAGCAGCTGCTGGCGCAGCTCGTGCACATTCAGCTTCGAGGTATCGATCACCACGTCGGCGAGGGCTCGGATGGCTTTGAGCGACGTTCGCTCTTCCGCGAGGCCCTCGGTCACGGGCCGGTCCGGGGCGAGCGGATGTGGACGCCGGGTCACACTGAAGCGACGGACCAGCTCGCTCGGATTCGCTTCGAGAAAGATCAGGGTGGGTGACACGTGCCTGGACGCCTTCAGCCTGCGATAGACGGGCGGAAAGTCTCGGACGAACCGCGGCTCGCGGATATCCATCACGACCGCGACACGCTCGTGCTCGGTACTGCGGCGCAGGCTCAGCTCGGCCATCACCGGGAGAAGCGACACGGGCAGGTTGTCCACACAGTAGTAGCCGAGGTCTTCGAGCGCCCGGATGGCTTGTGATTTTCCCGACCCCGAGAGTCCAGTCAACACGATAAACCGGCTCACGGCCCGACGGCCTCGGGCGGCCTTCACGACGCGCCCTCTGGATCGTCGTCTTCTCTGGCGGTGGTTCGATCGGGACGGAGTGCGCCCGCTTGCAACAGACTGGCATCGAGCCGCGCGGCGAGATTGCGAGCGGCGTTGATGCCCTGCGTTCGCAGTAACTGGTTGCGGGCCGCGACTTCCACGAGAATTGCGACGTTCCGGCCGGCTCCCACAGGCATCTTGATGAGCGGCACGGGAACGCCAAGCAGGTCGTAGAAGGCATCATCGAGTCCCAGCCGGTCGTAGTCGCGGGTGCTGTCCCAGCGATCGAGTTGGACCACCAGCTCGACGCGTTTCGAGGTGCGAGTGGACGCGATGCCGAAGAGATCCCGGATGTTGATCAACCCGAGCCCGCGGACCTCCATGTGATGTCGTGTCAGCTCCGGGCACACGCCGATCACAATCGAGGCGGCGCGCCGGCGAATCTCGACAGTATCGTCGGCCACCAGACGGTGACCTCGGACGACGAGGTCGAGCGCGCACTCACTCTTGCCAATACCGCTCTCACCCACGATGAGCACGCCAAGTCCCAGGATGTCGAGCAGGACACCGTGAATCACTTCGCGGACCGCCAGCAGATCTTCGAGAATGGCGGTCAGCTTGCCAATAGCGGTGGCGGTCGGCACGGGCGTGCGTAAGACCGGGACGCCAGCAAGGTCGCCCTCAATCACGACCTCCGGTGGCACTTCGCTTCCGCCCGTGATCAGGAGGCACGGCACGTCGGCCGCAAACGATCGGGCGAGCGCCTGGCGGCGCGCCGGCGGCGTGAGACCCTCGAGAAAGCTGACTTCGCTTGCGCCGTAAATTAGGATGCGCCCGGCTTGGAGGTACTCGTGAAACCCGGCGAGCGCGAGCCCGGTCTTCTGAATGTATGGACTCGTGATGCGCCGGCCGAGACCACTTCCCCCGGTCAAGAGATCGAGGGCGAGCCCCACCGATTCCGGTCGCGTGTCGAGCAGACCCCGTACCGTAACCGCCGGAGTGATGGACATGGCGTCGGCTACGGCGGTGTTAGAAGAGCACCTTCCGTTGGTTGGAGGTCGGGATCTTCAATTCCTCGCGATACTTCGCGATGGTTCGCCGGGCCAGGATCAATCCTTCCCGTTGCAGGATGCTGACGATCTTCGAATCGCTGAGCGGCTTCCGGGGATCCTCGCCTTCGATGATCTTGCGGATGCGATTCTTGATGGTGACCGAAGAGACGGCCTCCCCATAGGAGCTGCTGATGCCGCTATGGAAGAAGTACTTCATCTCGAATACGCCCTGCGGCGTGTGCATGTACTTGTTGGTCACCACGCGACTCACCGTGGATTCGTGCATGCCGATATCGTTGGCGACGTCGCGCAGCACGAGCGGTCGCAGGTGCTCGATCCCGTGGTCCAGGAAGTCGCGCTGGAAATTGATGATGCTCGTCGCCACCTTGTGGATGGTCTTCTGGCGCTGCTCCACCGACTTGATGAGCCAGAGCGCCGACCGGAACTTGTCTTTGACGTAGGCGCGAGTCTCGGCGCTGTTCTCGGTGGTCGCGCTCTTGTCGAGCAGCCGGCGGTACGTCGGGCTGATGCGAAGTTGCGGCAACCCGTCCTCATTCAAGACCGCGACGTATTGATCCTCGACTTTGATGATGTAGACGTCGGGGATGACGTACTGCGACGGCTGAGGGTTGAAGCGACTGCCAGGCTTCGGATCGAGATGCTGGATGATCTCGACGTGGTGCTTCACATCCCCGATGCTCAACCCCAGCTTTCTGGCGAGCTCGGGCATCTGATGGTTGTGCAAAAGTCGCAGATGCTCGGCGACGATCGTTTCGGCCGGCGTGCCCTCGAGATGCAGATGCCGAAGCTGCAGCATCAGGCACTCTTGCAGATCGCGCGCGGCGACACCAATGGGATCGAACGACTGCACGAGCCGAAGTGCCTTTTCGACATCCTCGATCGGCCAGGGTCCCATCGCGGCGATCTCATCGACTGACGCCACGAGATAGCCGTCGTCATCGAGGTTCCCGATGATGCCCTCCCCGATCTCGCGAATCGACTCGGCGTCGGCTTGGAGTGAGAGCTGCCACTCGAGATGATCGGTCAGCGAGGAGCTGGTCGAGAGCGTGTTCTCGATCGGGGGCAGCTCGCGGACTTCCTGCTGCATCCGCGGTCGATAGCCATCGTCCAGGTACTCGCCGAAGAAGTAGTCGTAGTCGGCGTCTTCCCAGGAGTCGGTCTTGTCGGCGGCCGTCTTGTCCTCGGCTTTTTCCTCGACAGGTGTTTCGGCAGCCTGAAGCTCCTCGGTCGGAATCTCTTCGAGGAGAGGGTTTTCCACCACCTCCTGTGTGAGGAGATCCGCGAGCTCGAGCGTCGACATGGGCAGCAGCTTGATCGCCTGCTGCAGCGCCGGCGTCAGGATCAGTTTCTGCGCCAGCTTTGTCTGGAGCTTCTGCTGGATGGCCATGACCAATTTCTACATCTTAGTCCAGCCGGAAATCGGCTCCGAGATATATTCGCCGCACTTCCTCATCGGCGGCAAGCGCCGACGGCGTTCCGCTGCGGAAGATGCTGCCGTCGGTGACGATGTACGCACGGTCCGTGATCTTGAGGGTGTGCAGTACGTTGTGATCCGTGATCAGTACGCCAATTCCGCGCTCTTTGAGGTGGAAAATGATCTTTTGGATCTCGGTGACGGCGATCGGATCGATGCCGGCGAAGGGCTCATCGAGGAGCATGAACCGAGGAGACACGACAAGGGCTCGGGTGATCTCCGCACGCCGGCGCTCGCCGCCCGAGAGCGTGTAGGCGGGTGAGGCGGCCAAGGGCGTGAGATTCAGCTCGGCCAGCAGCTCTTCGAGTCGCGTTCGTCTCGCCGCGGCATCAAGTCGCAGGGTTTCGAGGATGGCGAGAATGTTTTGCGCCACCGTGAGGCCGCGAAAAATCGACGGCTCTTGCGGGAGATAACCGATGCCCTTCCGCGCCCGGATATACATCGGATCGTTGGTGACGTCAGTGTCGTCGAGCGTCACGCGCCCGGCGTCCGGCGCCGTCAGTCCGACCGTCATGTAAAAGGTCGTGGTCTTGCCCGCGCCGTTTGGCCCGAGCAATCCGACGACTTCGCCGGAATGGACCTCGAGGCTCACACGACGGACCACCGTTCGACCGCCGTACGACTTCGTCAGTTCGTGCGTGCGCAGGGTCGACATCTAGGGGAGGTGCATTCTGCCCTTGGTTGGTTTCGACAGCCGTTAGTTGGGAGAGCCCGGGCACCTGCCGCCCTTGGTCTGCGTGCGGTTCTCCTCATTGCCATCGACGATGACCCGATCGGATGATTTGAAGAATGTCAGTGTCTTGCCGGTACTCTCTCGGCAGTCCGCAACGAGCGTCACCGGCGCTCCGGTGACGATGTACTTCTCTTGGGCGGACTCATACTTGAGCTGACCGCCGGTGGCCACTCGTTTGTCCACCGTCACCCTGACCTTCCCGTTTGCCTCGAGACGATCGAGCCTGTTCTCGTCAGGAGCCAGAAAAAGCGTGAAGGTGTCGGCGTGCAGCTCTCCCTGTTCGCCGTTCATCTGTGCCGCCGTGTCGTAGCGTGCCCGGCGCTCCTGGTCTGCATAGGCAAACGACCCGGCCCGTGCGAGTGTCGGCGGTTGCGAGGCTTCCGCCGAGGATTCAGCACGGCCAATCATCAGCGTCGTCAGCACTTTTCCTGTGGCGGACAGATCGCCTTTCTTCTCATCAAGCGTGATGACTTCAGACTGAATGACGGTATCGCCCTGCCACAGCCGCGCCTTCCCTGTGTAGACGCCTCGCCGTGCCTGCTCTTCGTAGGTCAGGCTGTCTGACATCACGTTGACAGGCTCCTTCTCCTTCAACAGACCGGGTCTCTTCACCGCGGACTCATCCTTGGCCGGCTGTTTCGTCGCCTGCATGACGGTCCGAACGGTGCCTACCGCGACCATCTTGCGCGGCGAGAGGGTGATGTCGATGCGGTCGGCGTCGATCGTGACGTTGTCGTCTTCCACATGAGGGGGGTTCCCTCCTTCACGACCGGTCAGGGCGAGCTGGCCGCGCTCGATCTCGTAGAGCGCCTCGGCGCTGGATGCCCTCATCGGTCCCTCTTCGAATCGAAATGCGCCGCTGAACTGGGCCTGCCGAAGCGCATCGGTGCCCGGATTCAACTGCGCATCAAGTGTCTTGGCCCGAGCCGACCGGACCGCTCGCTCTGGAGTCGCCGCCTCTTCGAATTCAATCCCTTCCTGAAACTTCATCGCCGTCAGGCCCTGACCTGCTGCACCTGTCGCGGATAGCGAGGTCGAGCGAATCGTCCGCGGCGGCACGTCTCCAATCGCCGGTAGGACCACTTCGACGTGGTCGCGGCTCGAGAGCGCGGTCAACGCCCCGTCAGGGGCGAGAGACACGCCGAGAAACTCAGCGCTCAGCTGTTGCCCCTGCGATCCGTCCCTTCCCGCTAGGTGGATGGCCGACTTCCCCGCCAGGACCGCCTGCTGCAAGGTCCGGCCATCGTCAGCGTAGGTGAGCGTAATGTCGCGGGCCGACATGAGGCGCAGCGATCCGACGCCGGTGCCGCCCGTGACGCGAGAGTTCCCTCGCAGCTCGACGGACTTAGGCTCATCTCGTTCTGCCTGAAGACGAACCGTTGCGTCGTCGGCGTCGGCGACCTGGCCGTCGCGCGTAAGGTGAACGCTGCGCTCGAAGCGCATGTACCGCTCGGTTCGCGCGAAGCCGGCAGTTCCGGCGTTCACGTCCATTGCGCCTTGATCGCCTTCAGCCTTGAATTGCACGACTGCGTTTTCGAGAAGCCACAGCGTGTCGCGTTGCTCGTCGTAGGTGAAACCCACGCCCGTTCCCGTCATGCGACCTTGTGAAAACTGCACGGGGCCAGGCGCTCGTACGATCCCTTCGGCATCGACATAGCTGGCTCGCTCACTTGTCGCGACGAGGCCGTCGTTGGTCTCGAGCCGAACGCTGCCGCTCACGTCATAGGTCGACTGGTCGGTGCCGAGGCGACCCTCTTTCGCGGTGATCGCATAATTGCGTCCACCACGGTTGTCGACCATGACCTTGACGCCGAGTAACTTGGTCTGTCCGTCTTTGTAAGTCACCTGGCTCTCGAACTCGAGCCGCAGGTTCTGGCGGGTCCCCTTCAACTGAATGGCGTCGCCGCCCTGCGTCTCGACGGTGGCTTTGGGATCGAGACGCTCGATTGGGGCGACGGCGACGCGGACTTCTCGTCCACGTTTGGTATAGACGACGACGCCGATGACGGCGAGCGCAAAGAGCGCGAGCGCCACACGGGTTCGGCGTTGCCAGGGCGTCACAACTCAGATTGTACCCGCCTTCGCTGAACCCACTTCGAGGTCAGCATCGGCGGGCAAGCAGGCTCATCGGAAATCCTCCAGCCGCAGCTCGAGGAACTTCTCTCCTTGAAACTCGTTTTCTTCGACCGTGTAGGCGATCTCTACGCCCGCCTTCTGTGCCGCGAGCCGCTCCTCGCGCTCGGCGGCGTTCCAATGAATCGCGCGGAGAATGCGGCCATCCTGGCGAACGGTCATCTTCAGATGGCGCTCCTTCAGCTTGCGAGGACCGTCCACGATTTCAACCGGGCCCGTATAGAACTTCGGCCTGGCATTGCCGGGCCCAAATGGCGCCAGCGCCGCAAATTCGGAAACCACCCGCTCGGTGATCGCGCCAAACGTCAGGGGACCATCGAGCCACAGGCGAGGTCGCAAATGATCCGGCGTCAGGATCGACTCGGCGTGATCGTTGATCGCTTGCCGGAACTCACGAATCCGAGCCGACTCGATTTGCAGCCCGGCCGCCTGCTTGTGTCCGCCAAAGCGCGCGAGCAGGGGCGCACAGGATTCGAGCGCACCCAGCATGTTGAAGCCGGGAATGCTGCGGCACGATCCGTGCGTGATCTCTCCGTCAACGGATAGCACGATCGCCGGGCGATAAAACGTGTCCACGAGTTTCGAGGCGACGATGCCGATAACCCCGCGGTGCCATCCATCACCGGCCACCACCAGCACGGCTCGCGACCCAATCTCCGGATCGGTTTCGACGATCTTCCTGGCCTTCGCGAGGATGTCCTGATCCTCCTGCCGGCGCCGGGTGTTCTCCGCCTCGAGCTGCTCGGCCAGCGATCGAGCCTCCTCCCCCATCGCATCGTCGGACGCCAACAGCAGCCGGGTCGCGATATCAGGCGTGCTCATCCGCCCAGCCGCGTTGAGGCGTGGCGCCACCATGAAGCTAATGTGATAGCTGTCGATGGTCTTGCCCGTGAGCCCGGATGCCTCGAGCAACGATCGCAGCCCAACTTTGTGGGGCCCACGCGTCAGCATCTCGAGCCCGAGCTTGGCGATCACGCGGTTCTCGCCGACCAGCGGCACGACGTCGGCAAGCGTGCCGATCGCGGCAATCTTGACGAAGCCCGGCAGCCACTGTGAACGATCGGTCCTGGCCAGCAGCCCCTGGACGAGTTTGAGCGCCACGCCGACTCCAGCGAGGTGCTTGTCGGGATAGGTGCAGTCGTGGCGGTGCGGATTCACGATCGCCAGTGCGCACGGCAATTCGGTGTCCGGTTCGTGGTGATCGGTGACGATGAGATCGACGCCGAGGTCGCGCGCGCGCCGAGCGGCCGCTGCACCGCGAATGCCACAATCGACCGACACGACCAGTCGGACGCCCTCGGCGTGCAGGCGCTCGATGGTCGTCGCCTGCAGGCCGTATCCGTCGGTCAGACGCTCTGGAATGAAGTGGCCGACATTGGCGCCAAGCAGTTCGAGCGCGCGCCGGAGGATCACGGTGGACGTGACCCCGTCCACGTCGTAATCGCCGTGGATGACGATCCGCTCTTGGCCGGCGATTGCGGCGAGCACTCGCCGCACCGCGCGGTCCATGTCGGTCAACAGGAATGGATCCAGCAGCTGATCGAGCTTCGGAGTGAGAAAACGAGTGGCGGCCTCGGGATCGGACAGGCCACGAATCGCGAGCAGTCGCGCGGTGATCGGCGACAGCCCCAGATGGCGTGTCAAAGGCGCGACGTGCGCCTCATCGAACGGCCGATCGTTCCAAAGGGGATCGATCACTCGTCGACGATACCCACTTGTCCCATGTTCCGGAACTTCTGGTAGCGAGCCTCGAGCCTGGTCTGATTCTCCATGGCCGACACTTCGTCCAGAGCGCGGTGCAGCGCCACATCGAGGAGCGCGGCGGCCTGGTTCGGGTTGGTGTGCGCGCCGCCGACCGGCTCGGTGACGATTTCGTCGATGATCCCGAGCCGCAGCAGATCAGGAGCCGTGATCTTCAGCGCCTCCGCAGCCTCCACTTTGCGACTGGAATCGCGCCAGAGAATAGCCGCGCAGCCTTCTGGTGGAATCACGCTGTAGATCGCAAACTCGTGCATCAAAATTCGATCGCCGACGGCGATGCCAAGCGCTCCCCCGCTGCCGCCCTCGCCGTGGACGATGACGACAATAGGCACTTCGAACATGGCCATCTCGCGCAGATTCAGCGCGATGGCTTCGGCGACGCCGCGTTCCTCGGATTCAATCCCCGGGTAAGCGGCCGGTGTGTCGACAAAGCAGATGATCGGCCGCCGGAACTTCTGCGCGAGCTGCATGGCTCGCAGCGCCTTCCGATAGCCGTCAGGCCGGGCGTAGCCGAAGTTTCGGAAGATCTTCTGTTTGGTGTCGCTGCCCTTTTGATGGCCCACGATCATCACGGGATCGCCCTTGTAGAGGGCTGTCCCGGTCACGATGGCGTGATCATCGGCGAAGCGGCGATCGCCGTGAATCTCGACAAAGTCGGTGAAGAGGCGCTCGACGTAGTCGAGCGTCGCTGGCCGCGCCGGATGCCGGGCGACTTGCACGCATTGCCATGGAGTGAGGTTCTTGTAGAGCTCGCCGCGGATCGAGTCGACGCGGCGGGCGAGACGCGCGATCTCGCGATCGCGATCGTCGCTGACCGGCAGCATCGACAACGCTTCGATCTCCTTCAGCAGGATGCCGATCGGCTCTTCGAACTCGAGCAAGTCTGGCATGTGGGTCGGGGCTGGGAG
>JBOGIV010000237.1:0-8525 GCA_050747925.1 Vicinamibacterales bacterium | reverse complement strand
TCTGTCGCTTGCCCTGAGCGAAGTCCGCGAGAATCCGCGTCCACGGCGACCGAGTCGAAGGGTCTGCCGCCTGTCCGCCGTCGCTCCCGTGACTGGACTGCGAGCGAAGGCGGGCCGCCCTAAACTCCACTCATGGCTCGGGGATGGGAAAGCAAGGCCATTGAATCCCAACAAGAGGACGCGACACGCCGGGCCGGGAGGAGACCCCCGCGGTCGCCTGAAGAGGTGGAACGAGAGTGCCGTCGAACCGCCTTAGAAATGGCGCTTGCGCAGACCCAGGCAGAACTGGGAGCCGTCTGCCGCCCCGCCCATCGCGAAATGTTGAATCTTCGCCTGGCCGCCATCCGAGAAGAACTGGCCGTGTCTTGACTCGGGCCTGCCCTTGTGGTGCATGGGGAGATTTGCTAAGCTACCCGCCCAAATAGCAATCGCATCCAACCACTCCAGACATCCCGTCTGTCCTCCACGTTGAAGCCAAACGAGAACGTTCAGTCACAACACCTCATTCGCTAGAGTTCAGCCGTGCCACCAGTCCGATTGTTTGTTGGAAACTTGCCCTATCAGGCAACCGAAGACGATCTGCGTACGCATTTCTCGCAGGTCGGAAAGCCTACACAGATCGTTCGTCCGCTCGACCGCGAAACCGGGCGCGCGCGAGGCTTCGCGTTCGTGGAGTTCGCGGATCGAACCGCCGCCGAAGAGGCCATCCGCAAGTTGGATGGGCAGCTGCTCATGGGCAGGCCGCTTGCAGTGAGCGAGGCACGCGCGCGCGAAGAGCGAGGACCAGGCGGTCCTCCGCGCCCATCGGGCGGCTACGGCGGTCCGCGTCCGGGAGGCTTTAGCGGTCCTGGCGGCGGAGGCGGCTTTGGCGGTGGTTCTCGCGTCGGGGGTTTTGGTGGATCGCGCCCCGGCCCGGGCGACGGCCCGCGGGAAGGCTACGGCAACCGAAATTTTGGGCCACCAGCACCACCCAAAGGCAAGAAGTCAACGCCGTTCAAGAAAGAGGAGAATCGCCCTCGCGGACCGATTCCCACGAAATTCAGCGGACGGATGTACGACCTGGACGACGAAAAGGAAGAAGAGGCAATCGACGTCACACCAGACTTCATGAAACCCGACGAGAAGGATAAAGACATCGAAAGCGCCGACGTTGAAACACCGCGCGATGTTGAAGCATCGCGCGACGAGGGCGATGAGGGGGAAGGGCGGTAGTTCTACACGCTCGTTCGTCTACACCGCTCACTTGGGTTGATGATCGCGCCCGGCTATCCCCACCCGCCCTACCCGGCTTATCCGCCTTCGCTCGCTAAGCGTTCACCTGCGAGCTTCGGCGAGACCTCGCCGTAGCGGCCTTCAGCCGCGTAGGCGGGCCTGGCCCACCAGCCCACCGGAACTCACATCGACTCCAGTGAGTTCCGGTTTTAGATCCCGCCCGATTGCCACGGGCCGGTGATCGCGACGGTCACACCGGGGCGTTGCACGTTGACGAACAGCCACCGTCCGTCGGGGCTGAACGTCGCACCCGCGAACTCGCCGGTTCGAAAATCTCCAATCAAGCCGTTGCGCTGGCCGTTCAAGATGATGTTGTTCTGAGCAAATCGGAAAATGCGGCCGTCGAGGCTCAGGCCATGCATACTGGGCTGTGTCGTGCCATCCTCACACAGGACGAGGCCGCCGCGGGGGCTGACGCAGAGGTTGTCGGGCATGTTCAGCGTGGCGGCTGCTGGCGACTCGAACACCAGCCTCAGGATCTGCGCCCGCGGGTCGAACTCCCACACCTGCCCCATCCTGGCGTCGCCAGCGCCGGTCGCCGTAAAGAAGATCTTCCCGGCGCCAAAAGATGCGCCCTCGAGTCTCCCAAAGATCGCGCCTCCCCGATTTCGCCCCTGTTCAAAGACACCTCGCCCGTCACCCGGGACGTAGTGAGCCCGATCGGGTTCAACGATCGGTACCCACGTGACGGGCCATCGATCGCCGGCTCGTTGTCCGGCTCGCGTGTCGTAGTTCGGCCGACCCGCCAGCGCCAGCATCTCCAGCCTGCCGCCGCGCGCCAAGTCCCCGGCCACCTTCGGAGTGAAGCGATAGAAACCGGCCGACGTCGCGTCTTCGGTTTCGTACACGATCCCGGTCGTCGGATCGACGGCAATGGCCTCGTGGACGAATCGGCCCATCGAGACCAGTGGTTCGCATGTGGATCGTCCCACTACTGGAACTTCGAAAACGTAGCCGTGTTTCTTGGTGAACCCCGCTCCCGGTGATGGCTCGAACAGCGTCTCTTCGCACGTCAGCCAGGTTCCCCAGGGCGTCTGGCCCCCAGCACAATTGCGCGCGGTGCCGGCAAGACTCGGCTTCGCGCTCAGCCACCGGCCCTCGGTCGAGTCGAACTCGAGGGTGACGGTCCCGCCACCCGCCATCGAGTCGTAGCTCAGCGCCGGATCCAGCAGCCACCCGATGGTGACCTCGTGATTGCGGATCAGCCGCACGCGTCCATTCGGACCCCAAAACGCGGCCATGCCGTCGTGTGCGACGGGGGTGCGGCCGCCATTTGACAGTGGATCGCCCGCCCACCCGTAGGACAAGTAGCGAAAGCCTTCCGGCAACTTGAGCAGTGTCAGCCCGGTGGTCTCGTCTGGGATCGGGACCAATGGACCATAGTCGACCGGCTCGGCGAGGCGCGTCTCGGAAAACCCCAGCCGCCGCGCGAAGGCTTCGAGCGGTGTGGCGACGGTGACCCCGCCGGCCAGGAGCGCGCGTCGAAGGAATCGTCGTCTGTCCACGCGCGCCGAGTTTACCGTAGCTGCCGAGTCCGGTGAACGTCGAACACCCCGCGTCCCACAGCCGAACAACTCGGGAGTCCCATTCAAAGATCCCTGACGCTTTCTCGTGGAGAAAGCGCTCTTCAGTCTCTGGCAGGCGCATTGCACAACCCGCCGCATGCGCACCCTCCACCACGATCTGCAGTACGCCTTGAGGATCGCATGGCGCCGTCCCACGCTGACGATCGTCACGGTGCTCACGCTCGCCCTTGGCATCGGTGGCAACAGCGCGATCTTTTCGCTGGTCAACGGCCTCTTCCTCCGACCGCTGCCAGTGGATCGCCCCGAGCAACTCGTACGCGTGTTCGGACAGCAAGATGGCCGGCCTTTCGACGTCTCCTCGTATCTGAATCTCTCCGATCTTGCCGCTCGCTCCAAAGCGCTGGCCGCGACCGCGATTCACCAACAAACAACCTCCGCGTACGGTCTGGGCGATGCGACCGAAACGGCAAACGTCGAGCTCGTCAGCGGCAACTACTTTTCGATGCTGGGAATTCGGCCGCCGCTCGGCCGTTCGTTGACCAGCGACGATGACGTCAATGGCAACCCGCAGGCGGTGGCGGTCGTGAGCGACGCGTGGTGGAAGTCGCGCCTTGGCGCGCGGCTCAATGTGTTGGGCGAGACCGTTCATTTGAACGGCGCGCCATTCACCGTTGTGGGCGTTGCGCCGCGCACGTTCCGCGGCAGCTACGACGCCCTTAGCACCGATCTGTGGGTAACGCTCATGACGTACGACATCGTCCGGCCACGTGGTCTGCAGATCACCCGCCGCGGCTGGGGGTGGTTGAGTGCGACGGCGCGCCTGGCGCCCGGTGTCACCGTGGCTCAGGCGCAGGCCGATGTCGATCGCGTGACGGAGGGGCTGCGCACGGAGTTCAGAGGGAATACGACGCTCGAGTTCAACCTGGTTCACGCTTCAGCGCTTCCGGAAGAGATGGGCCCGACCGTCCAGCGGGTGCTGTTCTTTGCGCTGCTGGTTGCGGGGCTCGCGCTTGCGGCGGCGTGCGCCAACGTGGCCAACGCGCAACTGGCCACGGTGCTCGATCGTCAGCGTGAAATCGCCATACGGCTGGCCATGGGCGCCTCGCGTGCACGTGTGGTCCGACAGTGGCTGAGCGAAAGCTTGCTGTTGGCGGCCATCGCCGCCGCGGTCGGCACACTCGGGGCGATGTGGCTGCAAGACGCGGCAACCGCCATTGGTCCGGTCAGCGGCCTTGAAAACTTCTCGCCGTTCTCGGGCGTCGACGCCCGGCTCGTGGCGTTTTCTGCCGTGATGATCGGCACGGTGACTGTGCTCTTCGGTGGGTTGCCGGCGCTTCGCGCGGCCCGCGTCGATGTGGCCGGCCCGCTCAAAGACGACTCGACAGCGTCGACCGGCACGCACCGGAAGCTATGGGCACAAGCCATGCTCGTCACGACTCAAGTCGCAGTCTCGGTTGCATTGCTCGTCTCGGGCGCGCTCCTGGGACGCAGCCTGGCCGCGTCGCGCGCGTTCGATGTGGGATTCAACACCCGCAACCTTGTGATCGCCACGCCCAACATGGCCAACCTTGGACTTGATGCGACGCGCGGGCGTTTGTACTACAGCGACACGGCCGCTCGCGTGCGCGCGCTGCCGGGCGTCACCGGCGTCGCCCTCGCGGCCGTCGTGCCGCTTGGTGGAGGCGACGAATCTCTCGGCATCACCATCGATGGTTACACGCGCCCCGAGGGTGATGGACCGATCTCCACCAGCACGAACTACGTGTCGCCGAATTATTTCGAGGTCATGGGGATTCCCATCCGCCGTGGCCGGAATTTCGTGGCGAGCGATGGCGAGGAGAAGGCGCCGGTGGTCGCCGTTGTCAGCGAGGCGATGGCGAAGCGGTACTGGCCCGACGGCAATCCAATCGGCCGCACCATGCGCGTCAGCAATGTGACCGGTTCGGTCGAAGTCGTTGGCGTCGCCGCCGACATCACCTATCGAGCGCCGGGTGAAGCGCCAAGACCTCGGATGTATCTTCCGTTTGGTCCGGTCTACTTCCAGTACGGTCTTTCGTTCCATGTCAGAACCGCCGGGGCGGATCCAACCTTGGCGCGCGCGCTTCGTCGTGAGTTGCGCGTAGCCGATCCACGTGTCCAGGTGGCGGCGATGCCGTATGAGGAGCTGCGGCAGCAAGCTCTTTATCCCGGTCGCGCATTGGCGGTAGTCAGTAGCGGCTTTGGCGCGATCGTGCTGCTGCTTGCCGTCGCCGGGATCTACGGTGTGATGGCGCACGTCGTCGCTTCGCGCCATCGGGAATTTGCCGTGCGACTGGCCCTCGGCGCGCGGCCCCAGACGCTCGTGGCCAGCGTCATCGGACGCGGCCTGCGCTGGAGTGTGGCCGGCGTCATCTCGGGCGTGGTGATGGCCGCCTCGCTGGCGCAACTGCTGAAGACGTTTCTCTTCGGCGTCTCGACCACCGACGCGATGTCGTTCGGCGGCACCGCGCTGGTGCTGCTGGCGATCTCACTGCTTGCTGCCTATGCGGCAGCGCGCCGGCTGCTCAAACTCGATCCCGCGCAGATGTTGCGGCGGTAGCTCGGGTTCTGGTGATTCTACAACCGCAGTTCACTTGTATTGCTGATCCGATACGGCGCTGTTCACAGGGAGATCGGGGAGCTCAGGAGTCTAGAGTTCTCCCGGTAAGCACGCGCGGCTTCACGGCGTCGCTGGTCGTCGCATTTGTGGTGCTGTCGGCGCTGGCCGACCGTGGCGTGGCCACCCAGCGCGTCGTGACAGGAACAGTCGCTGAAATCCACGCAGGCGAATGGATGTTGATCACCAACGAGGCGATGAGGGTCCCGGTCGCCTTGGGCAGGACGACGGCCATCGAGCGTCAAGGCCACTATGCTGCGCTCGATCCCGAAATCATCAAGCCTGGCGCTCGCGTGACCGTGTGGTATAGGAGCGTGGCCGAGCGGCGTCCCGTCGCCGACAAAGTGCGCGTACTCCGGGTGGAGCCTGCTATTTCCGAAGAGCCGCGATCCAGTTCAAGACGACGGTGAGTGGCGCTGCGGGAGGGCCCGCGTGTTGACGCAGCAGGAAGCGCTGACCGTCGGGGCTCATCGCGTGGTGATGCCGCGAGTCGACGACGTCGAGGATCCCGACAGTCGGTGGAAGCGTCGTGGTCGGCGGGCCCGAATGGATTCCGGCGCTGTCATAGCGCAATTCCACAGACATCAGCGCGGCTGGCGGCTGCCAGTACACGAGCTCTCGGCCATCTCGTCGCCAGCGAGGGTGAATACCGTAGACGGTTGACACCCGCTTCTTCTCGCCCGGACCCGGAAATGGCTGAACGTAAATCTGGTAGTCGCCGGATTCGGTCGATGAGTACGCGATCCATCGCCCATCGGCAGAAGTGCTGGCGCCGTACTCTTCGAACGCCGTCGCGGCAATCGGCATCGGTGCGCGATCGATGCCGCTCAATGGCAGTGCAAACACATCCTTGTTGAGCTCGTAGATGAGGAATCGTCCATCCCTCGTCCAATCAGTGGGTCGGGGCTCAACCGCGGTCTTCAACAGCAACTCCTCAGCACTACCGCCTCGCAGGCGCTTTCTATAGAGCCCGTAGGTCCCGCCTCGATTCGAGACGAACACGATCTCGTTGCCGTCGGGCGACCAGACGGCGTCCGAGTCTTGCGCCGGGTCGGATGTGACGCGCGTGGGAATCTTCGACTCGATGTCGATCGCCCAGATGTCCCAGTTGCCGCTGTGCGGGTCCATGCTGTTCACGGCGACTCGCGCCCCATCGGGTGAGAGCGAAGGGTTCAGGTAATCACTCCCTGACGGCGGCACGATTGCGCCGAGCTCACCGCCGCTTCGATCGAACCACTTCAACTGGCCGTCGTTGCCGCTGCGCGTCCGCACGTACGCGAGCATCTCTTTGCCCGGGGCAGAGAAGCTGGCGAAGACCGACAGGCTCCCGGAGGCCGCGTCAGCCGCGACTGGAGTCGCGTCGCCGCCGACCTGGAGCGTGCGCGCATCGAAGGGCTGTGCCATCAGCACTGCGCCCCGAAGAAAGAACAGATATCCAGCGCTCGAATACTCCGCAGCCGAGTCCGCTTGGGTCATGACTTGCGTCTCTTTGGATCCGAGCGAGCCGACACGAACCGTTCCCTGCTGGCCAGACGAGAGGACGAAGTACAGAAAATGCTGCCCATCAGGAAGAAAGCGCGGCAACCCGCGGAACGCCTCGCGACCGGCGCCGTCATCCAGCGACACCTCGACAGCGGCTCCGCTCGAAGCCGACACGCCGCGGATGGTGTTGCCGCCGCTGAATGCGCTGAACAAGATGACGCCTTGTTGGTTCCAGCTCCCACCGCCCGAATCGTCCACTCCCTCGGCCAGCACGACCGGCGCACCTCCGCCCAGGTCGATGCGGCGCAGTTTGGTGTCGCGCCCAGTCAGCCCAAGGCTGCGGCCGTCGGGCGACCAGAACACTTGCGCCGTTCCGTCGGTGCCTGGCACCTGGCGAACCTCCGGCACGTCCAGTGAGCGCAGCCATACGCTGGCGCGCGGGCCAATGGTGGTGATGGCCAGGTTGCGGCCGTCGGGAGAAACCGCAACTGCTCCTGCGACTTCGCCGGGAGGCAAGAGCACCGGAAACCGGACGAGGCGCTGCTCGATCGCGCCCGGGCGATTCAGCAGCATCATCGCTGCCGCCGTCAGCAGTACAAGAGCCACTCCCGCGGCGATGGCAACGCCGGTGAAACGCGGCGACCGCTTCGACGCCGGCAGCTCTGAGGCTGGTGATGACGCGCTCGCTTCTTCGATTTCGATGCGCGCGTCGGCGATGTCATGCAGACGCTGGCGCGCATCCTTCTGCAACGATCGGCGGAGCAAGCGGCGAACCGGGGCCGGCGTGTTGGCGGGAAGCGTCTCCCAGGCTGGCTCGCGCTCGAGGATTTTCGCTAACGAGTCCGAAGCGGTCTCGCCCGCGAACACCTGCCGTCCTGCCAGCATCTCGAAGAGGACGCAGCCGAAGCTCCAGATGTCACTTCGCTTGTCGACGGTCCGGCCTCGCGCCTGCTCGGGCGACATGTAGGCCGCCGTTCCGAGAATCATGCCCGCTTGCGTCGCGGCCAGACCGAACGTTGGCGAATTCGAAATCCCGTCTACCGTCTGCCGACTGCCGCCTGCACTGAGCGCAGCCGCAGGGTCTGCCGTATCAAGGGCCTTCGCCAATCCGAAATCGAGCACCTTCACTTTGCCATCGGGGGTGATCTTGACGTTGGCGGGCTTCAGGTCGCGGTGGATCACGCCTCGCTGATGCGCCGCATCGAGGGCGTCCGCGATCTGTGCGGCAATCGCGAGGGCCTCGCGAACGGGAATGGGCCCGCGCGCGATCTGTTCGGCGAGCGTCTCTCCGGGAACGAGCTCCATCACGAGAAACGCGCAGCCGTCGGCTTCTTCGAATCCGTGAATGGCAGCAATGTTCGGGTGATTCAAGGACGCGAGCACGCGCGCTTCGCGCTCGAACCTCGCGTGTCGTTCGGTCTCGTGCGCGACGGCATCGGGGAGGAGTTTGATGGCCACCTGCCGCCCAAGCTTCGAATCGGTGGCGCGATACACGTCGCCCATGCCACCCGATCCCAAATGGGCTGTCACGTCGTAGTGACCGAGCCGCTTGCCGATCATGCGATGCGAATCTTAGTCCGAGACGTCTACGAAATAGACGTACGTAGGGC
>JBOGIV010000236.1:0-2423 GCA_050747925.1 Vicinamibacterales bacterium | reverse complement strand
AACCGGGGCCGTGATCGACAACGCGGCGCCGGAGGGTGCCGTGATCTCTCCACCAAGTGTTCGTGATCGCGGAACCGTCTTCTGCTCGACGGGCACAGCGACCACAGCCAGGCGCTTTTCCGCTTCGACGGTCAGGGTCACGGTGGTGAGCTCTGCTTCCTTGACGGGCGCGGTCACGGTCGCCGGCTTGGACGTCGTCGCGGCCGGGGGCGTGCCGCTGCCGCAGGCGATCGACAGCAACCCCGCCATCGTCGCCGACAGGCAGGCCCTTTTCGCCGCCAGACGATCCCAGAGCCTAAAAGCCACGCGAGATCTCCCTTCCGGCTGTGCCGCATCGCCGGCCCACCGCGCGCTCGATGCGAGCGAGCGCCCGCGCGAGGTCTGCTTGCGACTCGCGGGCACGCACTCGCGCATCGGTCAATCGGCGACTCATCTCGAGCACGAACAGGTACGAGGCTTCGCCGCCGGCGTAGGCGCGCTCGGCCGCCTTCACCTGTCCCTCGAGAGGCTCAACGACGCTGTTTCGCCAACCAGAAATCGCGCTCGTGGCCTGCTCAACCTGCGCCACAGCATCGTTCAGTTGAGTGGCGACACGCTGTCGAGTCGCCAGGTAGGCCGCCCCAGCTTGCTGCATCTCGGCGCGAGCCCGCGCCTTTCCGGCCTGGTTGCGATCGAAAAGAAGGGTGTCGAGGTCGAGGCCCGGACCCATCTCGAACCCCTCGGTTCCGCGGCTGTTCGCATCGAGAGCGGCGGTGAATGTGCCGACGCGGGATCGCTCCCATCCCAGCCGCCGACCCGCCGCATCCACGGCCAGCTCGGCCGCGCGCACATCTGGACGAGAGGCCAGGGCCTCGGTCATCAGCGTGTCGGAAGCTTCGCAGGTTGGGAGAGACGACAAGTCGATCGAAAGGGCGAGCCGTCGTCGGTCGGTCGCCAGCCCGAGGCGCTGACGCAGATCGTTCATGCGGATGACCGCGTCGAGCCGCGCGCGCATCAGATCCTGTCTGGCGCGAGCGGCGTCGATTTCGGCGGTGCGCGCCTCGAGGTCGCTGATATCGCCGGCCGTCAGGCGCGACTGAGTGAGCTTGCTAATCTGATCGAGCTCGGTGGTGGCTTGCTCGGCCAGACGCGCTCGATCGTCGGCCAACGCCGCCTCGATGAAGGACATCTTCACATCAGCGACCAGCGCCAGGCCCGCCTCCTCGAGGCTGGCGGCCGTCCGATCGAAATAGGCCGTAGCCATCGCCATGCGTTTCGGACGCTGCCACAGCACCTCGATCGGCCACCTCAGCGTCGCCTCGAGTTGCTTGGGGCCGATCGGAAACAGGACCGACAAGACGGGATTGCGCAGCAGCCCGGCCTCGAGCACATCCGCGCGCGCGAAGCCGAGATTGGCGAGCTGTACTTGAAACTCCGCGTTGTTCCACAGAGCGACCGCCACGGCCTCGTCCTGCGTCACGCCGTCGTCGATGTTCACTCCCGACGGGATGCCTGGTGACGTGGCTTCGAGACGAACCACCGCACCCGTGCGCGCCCGCAGGCGATCGACGATGGCATCTTGATCGAGCGCCGCCCGGGCCGCACACCCGAGCGACACGACGGCCACCGCACTCATGGTGATCACCGTGCAGACAACGCGCAGCATTCGTGCCTCCAGAAGCGCAGCTCTTGGCATCGTCGCAAAACAGGCAACCCTAAAGGGTTGCCTCTACAGGAGAAGGACTCAGTGTGGACCAAGGCAACTCTAACCCACTCGACGAGTCCCCACCGACCTGTGGACGAAGTGGTCACGGGCGCGATGACGCCGACATTCGCCGCCGCGAGAATCATGTAGAGGCAACCCTTTAGGGTTGCCTGTCGGGATCATGTAGAGGCAACTCTTTAGGGTTGCCTGTCGCGCGAGATGTAGAGGCAACCCTTTAGGGTTGCCTGCCGGGATTCTGTAGAGGCAACCTCTTAGGGTTGCCTGTCGGGAGTCTGACTTGCACGTACTCGCAGCATGCCGAACCGGCCGTGCCGCTTACGAGGCTTCGACTATCGAGGCTTTCACAGTTATTTCCTCACGATCTGCACGAACAGGCGCCGGCCGGTCTTCAGTGACTTGACGTTTGGATATGTCGCACGGGATCAACTTCTGCAGCGAGCGCGTGTGCGGTACTTCGCACTTCTCGCGTACTGCCTCATGCCGGATCACGTCCACATCCTGGCGCAAGGGCAAACGTCAACGGCGTCTCTGCGACCCTTCATAAATGGCTGGAATACCTGGACTGGACGCGAATGGCGCAAGGCGCATCGCTCGCCCCTCTGGCAAGGCGGCTACTACGATCACGTGCTTCGAGACAGTGAATCGTTCTTGGGCGCGGCTCGGTACATCGTCATGAATCCTGTCCGCGCGGGACTTGTCCAAAGATCGGAGGATTATC
>JBOGIV010000235.1:0-9583 GCA_050747925.1 Vicinamibacterales bacterium | reverse complement strand
ACGCTCTTCGATCTGGCCCTCGCCGAGCCCAGTGCCGAGCGAGAGCATCTGGTCCGCCAATCGAGTGAGCCTGCCGACATTCAGGACGAAGTGCTCTCGTTGCTTCAGGCGCACTCCGGCGAGCCGGAATTCCTCGAGCCGGCCTCGCCCTTTGCGGAAGGCGCCCAGATCGGCGCCTATCGGATCGTGCGCCTGTTGGGGCGCGGCGGGATGGGCGTGGTCTATCTCGCCGAAGACACGCGGCTGCATCGCCTTGTCGCCATCAAGTCGCTCCCACCAGATCTCTTTCGAGACGAACGGATGCGGTTGCGACTGAGAAAGGAGGCGCGAGCCGCGGCCTCGCTGTCGCATCCGTCCATCGCCACGGTGTTTGCGCTTGAAGAGATCGACGATCACCTCCTGATCGTCACGGAGTATCTCGAAGGCCGGACGCTGCGAGACGAGCTGGAAGAATCGGTGCTGCCTCTGCCCAGGGCCCTGTCAACCGCTGTCGAGATCGCACGCGGGCTGGCGGCGGCCCACGAACGAGGCGTCGCGCATCGCGACCTCAAGCCCGAGAACATCGTCCGGCTCAAGACCGGAGCGGTGAAGATTCTGGACTTCGGCCTGGCGAAATTCGATCCGACGATTCACGAAGGGCGGACGGGCACTCACTTGACCGAAACCGGCATCATGGCGGGCACTCCGCGCTACATGGCACCCGAGCAGCTGATCGGTCAGTCGACCGGCGTGCGAACCGATCAATTTGCCTTCGGGGTGCTCGTCTATGAGTTGATACTCGGCCGCCATCCATTCGGCTCGGGCTCGCTGCCTTCGATCGTTGCGCGCGTGCTGGCCAGCGAACCCGACGGCCCGAGCGGGTTCGACGCGATGCCCGATGACGTGTGGCAGGTCGTACAGCGGTGCTTGCAGAAAGACCCGGCTCATCGCTTTGAATCGACGGGTGAGCTCGTCGAGGCACTCGAGCGGACCGCCGTCGCTTCGGCGGAGGCTGGTCGGCGAGCCAGGCTACAGGCACCTTTGGCGCCAGCATCTCAGGGGCCTCAGGCACCAGCCTCCGCTCGGCAGCACGATGTAGAGACCGAAATTCGGCGAAGCGTAGCCCTCGCGCCCCAAGCACCCTTGGCACCCTTGGCACCTTTGGCACCTTTGGCACCTTTGCCATCCGACGCCTTGTGGTGGTGGCGCTTTCACCAACTCACGGCGGCGATCGTCTACTGGGCGATGGTCTGGCCCACGTGGCACGTGCGCGAGTGGCTGGGCCGGGCCGGCATGCTCGCCTTCTTCGCCACGCTCATCACGGTGATCGTCGCCGGCAACCTGCGCATGCACTTGTCGTTCACATCGCGAGCGTACCCGTCGGAGCTGGCCAGTCAGCGCGATCGCGTCGGCAGATGGATCCGCGCCGGAGATTACGGATTCGCGGCGGCGATGATCCTGATCGGCGTCGCCATCGCCGACGCGCACAACGGGTGGGGCGCGCTATTTCTGTCGATGGGCATAGGGGTGGCGATCGTGTTCCTGGTCGTCGAGCCCACTACCGCACGCGCCGCGTTCGGCGACGAGAAGTAGCTTCTTTCTTCTTTCTTCTTTCTTCTTTCTTCTCTTCGGCGCCCGGGAGCTGAGGTAATCCACTGACAGCTGGCGCGGCAAGAAGGCCCGTGCGGGTATAGACGAGAAGCTTCTCCCGGGTGTCGATGATGTCCAGATTCCTCATCGTCAACTGACCGATGCGGTCGAGCGGAGTAAAGAACGCCTCGCCCTTTTCCATCGTCAGCCGCTCGGGTTTGTAGGTTAGGTTTGGGCTCGACGTGTCGAGAATCGAATAGTCGTTCCCGCGCCGAAGCTCGAGCGTCACCTCGCCTGTGATCGCACGCGCGACCCAACGCTGGGCCGTCTCGCGCAGCATCATCGATTGCGGGTCGAACCAGCGGCCGTGATACAGCAGCCGGCCCAGCCGGCGGCCGTTGTGACGATACTGCTCGATCGTGTCCTCGTTGTGGATGCCGGTGACGAGACGCTCGTACGCGATGTGAAGGAGCGCCAGACCGGGCGCCTCGTAAATGCCACGACTCTTCGCTTCAATGATTCGATTCTCGATCTGATCCGACATCCCGAGCCCGTGTGCGCCGCCGATCGCGTTGGCTTCCATGAACATGTCGAGGGCGCTGCCGAAGGTGCGGCCGTTCAACCCGACAGGATGGCCCTCCTCAAATCGGACACGCACCTCCTGGGCTTTGATGCCGACGCTATTGCGCCAGAAGGCCACTCCCATGATCGGTTGAACGATGGAAATGCCCTGGCTGAGGAACTCCAGATCCTTGGCTTCGTGCGTCGCGCCGAGGATGTTCGAGTCGGTGGAGTACGCCTTCTCGACGCTCATCTTGTAACGAAACCCGTGGCGGATCATGTACTCCGACATCTCTTTGCGGCCGCCCAACTCGTCGATGAACTGCTGGTCGAGCCAGGGCTTGTAGATCTTCAGGTTCGGATTGGCGAGGAGACCGTACCGATAGAACCGCTCGATGTCGTTCCCCTTGAACGTGCTGCCATCGCCCCACACATTCACGTCGTCTTCGCGCATGGCCGCCACGAGCATGGTGCCGGTGACCGCGCGTCCGAGAGGCGTCGTGTTGAAGTAGGTGGCGCCGGCCGTGGAAATGTGGAACGCGCCGCACTGCAGCGCGGCGAGCCCTTCGGCAACCAGCTGCTGGCGGCACTCGATCAGGCGCGCCTTCTCGGCGCCATACGCCATCGCCTTCCGCGGGATTTCGGTGTGGTCGGCCTCGTCGGGCTGCCCGAGATTCGCCGTATAGGCGAACGGGATCGCGCCCTTGGCGCGCATCCAATGCAGCGCGGCGCTCGTATCGAGGCCACCCGAAAAGGCGATGCCGACTTTCTGTCCGACGGGAAGACTCTGGAGAATGTTGCCCACGTTTGGTCTCCGAACCACTCATCATACGGTATGCCGCCTGGGCTCACCTTCGTCGGCGACCGCGCGACGCGGTGGGAGATCGGTCTCACCGCACTGCTGTTTGCGGTCATCACGCTGGCCGCGGCGCTGCAGCAAGAGGCGCAATGGTGGCCGCTGCTCGAGGGCGACGCGTTCCAGTACTTCGACATGACGCGGCAGTTCGACGCCGGCCAGACCACCGTGCGGGCAACGGGTCCGTTCGTGTACCGCATCGCCGTGCCCTGGGTGGCCAGCTTCGCCACGTGGCCACAAATCGACGAGTACCTCCCGTTCCTGATCCTGAACATCACCTCGGCGTTCGCCGTCGCGATGCTGCTCCTCGTCTGGTTGAGACGCTTTGTGGCTTCGCCCTTCGTGCGCGTGTTGATGGTCGCCGTTTTCCTGTTCGCGTGGCACGGGCCGGCACGCTTCACGTACTTCTACCCCGTGTACGTGGATCCGCCGTTCATGGTTGCGGTGATGGCCGCGCTCATTCTGCTGGACTCGCGCGAGACCACGGCGATTCGCACGACCGCGCTGGTGCTCGTTGTGTTCATCGGCACGCTCGTTCGCGAGAGCATGCTGCTGGTTGCGGTGGCAGCAATGGCTGCGCCCGGGCCGCTTCACGCGGGTGCGCCGTGGCGAACCGTGGCGCGGCGTCTCGCGCCGATGGCGGCGGCAGGTGCCGCGCTGGCGTTCACCCGCAGTGTCGGTGTTCTGAGCGCCCCGTACTCGCCGTTCAGCGAGCCACTGGCGATGCTCGAACGAAAGCCCGTCTTTACGTGGGTGCTCGGCTGGTTCTTCACGTTTGGCCCTCCGGTCGTCGCATTGATCGTGGCCAACGGTCGCCGGTTCATGGAGATCTGTCGCGGCAGGCCTCATGTCGCGCTGTTCTTCGCCGGTTGCCTGGTCGCAAGCTATGTTGGCGGAACCGATACCGAGCGCATCGCGGCGTGGGCGGCGCCCGTCGTGTACGCCGCCGCCGGTCGCAGCATCGAGCGATTCGCGACGGCACTCGGCCACGTACCGCTCGTGGTCGTCCTCACGGTGGCGCAGGCGGTGTCCGCGCGCATCTTCTGGCCCGTCCCGTCGATGTCCTACAACGTCGAACCCTACGCATGGTCGGGTGGCGGCGTCGAGCGAATCTACGAGGCATTCAACCGCCTCGTCGTGATCCACACGCACTACACCTACCTGTGGTCGTACTTTGGCAGCCGCGCCTGGCACGCCGCGCTGCTCGTCTACGACGCAGCGTTCGTTGGCGCGATCGTCGTATGGATATGGATGCGTGATCGACGACGCGTACCGGCAGTCATGGCCAATTCCTCGTAGTCGCCGTTCGGAACCCGGTACAATGACGCGCGACCTCGGCCGTCGGCCGAGGCCGCGTGGAGGTTGTCGATGATCGATCGGTTTGTCCGTCTCGCTGTGTAACCTGCACATGCTGCTCTATGCGGCGTCAATGGATGGCCAGGGCGCCGTCGCCGTGCAAGCTGGCAAGGATTACGCGAAGCGCACCAACGACTCGATGTATCACGCGCTCACCCTCATCCGGTTTGGGCGCTTCGATGAAGTCGTCGAGGTGACCAAGCGGCCAGAGCGGGAGGTGAACGCCGCCGCGTGGGACTTCGCACGAGGCTACGCAAAGCTGAAGCTCAAGGAGCCCGACTTCGCCCAGGTCTATCTCGATCGCATGAAGAAGACGGCGGAAACGTCGAAGGGAGTTTCGAAGCCATCCTGCCGGGCGCTTGCTGGGCGTGCTGACCGGAATCCTCGAAGGCGAGATCGCGCGCACGGCCGGCGATTTGCCGAAGGCGATTGCCCTCTTCGACGACGCCGTGAAGTTTGACGACGAGCTCGAGTACGACGAGCCGGAGCCGTTGCCGTTTGCCGCGCGCCATTGGCTCGGCGCGGCGCTGCTCGAAGCCGACCGTGCGCAAGACGCCGAACGCGTGTATCGCGAGGACCTCAAAGATCATCCGCACAACGGGTGGTCGTTGCTGGGATTGCAGCTGGCGCTCAAAGCGCAGGGCGCGTCATCGCCCGAGGTTGACGCCGATCTGGCGAAGAGCTGGTCGCGATCGGACACTTGGATACGGGCCTCACGATTCTAGACATCTTCTAAGGCCTGCATGGCGACAGTTGAAGCAAGTTTCTGGCAGGCCGCAGAAGATGTCCGCCCCGCGGAGCGGGGCAAGAAGACACTGCCCCAGCGAAGCGGAGCCGACGTGTTGTTCTGGGCGGTTTGAGGCGAAGCTTCGCTGGGTGCCTGGAGTGCATACGGTGCCTGAGTGTCATTGGGTCGGTGCCTAAGGTACGGCGGCCGAGGTTGTGACTTGGGCGGCCAATCTCGTCCGTTTGTAGAGGCAACCCTTTAGGGTTGCCTGAGTGGACTAGAGTAGGCCCCATGCGTCGATCGATTCTTCTTGCGCTCTTCGTCAGCCTCAGCGGGATCGCCGTCATCACCGCTCAACGCGGCGGGCGAGGCGACGCCCAGCGAGTACCGGCCGGTCAGGAATGTCCACCCGGGACCACCGAAACGAGGCCCGGACGATGCCAGACGCCGGAGTTTCCGCCGCCGAGCATCGTGGACTATCGACCGCGGTCCACGCTGGTCACCGCACAGCATCCGGTCCCGAAAGCCAAGTTCCCGGCGATCGACATTCACGGCCACTACTTCAACCTCGGGTCCGCGGAAGGCATCAATCAACTGGTTGCCGCGCTCGACACGTTGAACGTTCGGGTCTTTGTCAGCGCCGACAACTCCACTGGCGATCGCTTGACGAGGACCCTGCAGGCAGTCCATGCGAGTCCGCACAAAGATCGCATTCGGGTGCTGGCCGGCGTGAACTTCAGCAACGTTGGCCCGGGCTGGGCGATGAACGCGACCCGGCAGCTCGAAGCGGACATCAAGGCCGGCGCTGTGGGCGTTGGTGAAATCTCGAAGTCCTTTGGCCTGACCACGACCAAGCGCGACGGCTCACGTCTGCGCGTTGACGACCTGGATGTGGATCCGCTGTGGGATGCGTTCGCGCGGCTCGACGTGCCGGTGTTCATTCACACGGCCGAGCCGCAGGAATTCTTTCAGCCGATGGACAACAAGAACGAGCGCTGGCTCGAGCTGGCGCTGTTCCCTGACCGGAGGAACAACCAACCCGGCCATGTCACCTTCGATCAGCTGATGACCGAGCGCAACAACGTGTTCCGCAAGCATCCAAAGACCCGGTTCATCGCGGCGCATTTCGGCTGGCACGCAAACGATCTGGGCAAAGCCGCCGCGCTGCTCGATGCATACCCGAACGTCACGCTCGAAGTCGGCGCCGTCCTCTACGACTTCGGCCGGCAGCCGCGCGCCGCCCACGACTTCTTCGTGAAGTACCAGGACCGCATCCTGTTCGGCAAGGATGCCTTCGAGCCGTCGGAGTATCCGTACTACTGGCGTGTCTTCGAAACCAGCGATGAGTACTTCGACTACTACCGCGACTATCACGCGTTCTGGAAGCTCTACGGCATGTCGCTGCCCGACAACGTGCTGAAGAAGCTCTACTACGGAAACGCGCTCAGGGTCGTGAAGGGGCTGCCGCAGACCGGCTGGCCTCAGTGACGGTGTCTGACACCGTTCCAGCATTTGCAAGCATATTAAGAATTGCGATTGGCATGATCTTCTTCACCGTACGCAGATCCTGGAACGGTGTCAGACACCGTTCGGTAGTCGTCGCGGACCGGGGCGAACACGTCGAGCACACGACAGGCGGTGATGGCACGCCCGTGATGCGGCACGTCGGGTGGAATGACAAACACTTGACCCGGCACGAGCCGATGCACGGCGCCGCGCACCACCAGCTCCAACTCTCCTTCTAAAACGTTGACGATCTGTTCGTGCGGATGGTGATGCTCGGGGAACCTGGCGCCACTGTCGATCTCGACCCACGAGTGTGACGTGCGCTCGCTATGCACGATTCGGGCACGGAATCCGGGGAAAATCTCGCGAACCTGAAGGGCGTCGAGCGCGATTAAGGGCATGGCCGACGTATATCACAGCGGACGGCACGCCACAGACGGCAGAAGTTGTGCTCGGACGGTTCTCGTTTGCCGTCTGCCGTGTTAGTGCATCCGTCTGAACCGGTGAAACCGCGGTGAGCTCGTGGCGGCGGCTTCGGTCAAGCGGTTGAAGTCGTTCTCGTGCGCGAGGCCGATGAACTCCTCGACGACCTCCGCCGACTTCCAACCTTTCTCCACCTCATCACGCAAGACCTGGAACGCCTCGGTCGGCGAGTTGGCGCCTCGGTACGGCCGGTCGGTCGTGAGGGCATCGTAGAGATCGACAACGCCGAGGATCAGCGCGAGCAGCGGAATCGCGTGGCCCCCCAGCCGATCGGGATAGCCCGTCCCGTCCAGGCGCTCGTGATGATGGCGGACGATCGGACGGACGTCCTCGAGCGATCGCAGCTCGCTGCACAGGCCGTCGCCGATGACCGTGTGCGTCTGCATCACGCTGTACTCGTCGGCGGTGAGTCCGGCCGGCTTGAGCAGCACCGCATCGGGAATGCCGATCTTGCCGACGTCATGAAGGAAGGCGCCGCGATAGAGCGAGAGTAGCTGATCGTCGTCGAGTCCCAGCCGCACGCCAAGCGCGGCCGCGTAGTGCGCGAGCCGCTGGCAATGCCCGCGCGTGTAGGGATCGCGCGCCTCGATGGTCATCCCCAGACTTAGAAATACCGCCTCCGCCGAGTCCAGCTCGTCGGTGTAGTGCTTCAGTCGTGTGAGCGACTTGACGCGCGCTTCCAGCTCCTGAATGTTGAAGGGCTTGGAGATGAAGTCGTCCGCGCCCGCGTTGATCCCGCGAATGCGATCCTCGCTGGCGGTGAGACCCGTGACGAGGACGACCGGAATCAGCCGCGTCGCTTCTTCGCCCTTCACGCGCCGGCACACCTCAAACCCGTCCAGTTTCGGCATGTTGACGTCAAGGAGGATCAGGTCGGGCCGCTCGCGCTCGACGACGGTGAGCGCCTGCTCGCCGTCTGCGGCGGTGAAGATCTTGTAACCCTGAGCGCTCATCAGCCGCGTCACGAGCCTGATGTTGGTGGGCTCGTCGTCTGCGATGAGGATCGATCCGCTGCCGTCGAAGGACGCACGCACATCGGGTTCCCTCGTGGACCACCCGAGCACGTCGCGGATACTGGCTTCTCGTGATCCAGCCATGAGGTCCTTCGCAATGTCCATAGTCTGCCCCTTCGGCCCGCGACTGCAAGTCGTCGTGCAACGCTGTGAAAAACCGACTGGGGGCAGTAGGACTTCCCGCGCGGGACGTCCGCACCGTACTTAGACGGACACGAGCACGCCGCCTCTCACCTCAGGACATCTCTGAGGGCGGCGTCACCTTCTATCACCGATCGTGAGTAGGAACAGATCGGCACAATCGTGGTTTGCGATTCACGCGCCCACGTGACTGCCGCTTCGACGAGTCGACGGCCCACGCCTCCACCGCGGAGCGACGGCAGCACTTCAACGTAATCGATGTAGAGCGGGCCGTTGCCGGCGCGTCGGTAGTCCAGCGTACCGAGTCGAACGCCGTCGCGAGCGAGCACGAGCTGGCCGCTGCCGTCGGCGTGGTGTTCGTTGATAATCGTCATCAAAGCGACCTGGTGGTGCCCGGCCTCATGGTGGGCCCCGCAGCGCGAGGCACGCCTCATCCTACGATTGTCTGATCGTAGAGGATACGCACTCACGATGTGTGCGCCCAGCGCTTGGATCGCACACTGGACTCGGCGTATCCTCGCCACTGGATGCCCGGCGCACTGGACTTTCAACTCCTGTTCGAGGAGTCGCCCGACGTCATCCTCGTGCTCCTTCCCAACCCGCCGCACTACACCATGGTGGCGGCGACCAACGAGCGGCTCCGTATCACGATGACCACCCGCGACAGCATCGGTCGCGGATTGTTCGAAGTGTTTCCCGACAATCCGGACGATCCAGCCGCGACCGGTACCAGCAATCTGCGCGCGTCGCTCGATCGCGTCGTCGCGACGAAAGCCGCAGACACGATGGCGGTGCAGAAGTACGACATCCGCGCCCCGGATGGCACGTTCCAAGTCCGCTATTGGAGCCCGCGGAACCTGCCCGTGCTCGATCGCCCGGGTCGGGTGGCTTACATCTTCCACGTGGTGGAGGATGTGACGGCATTGGTGCGCGCCGGCGAACGCGGCGACCAGCTGCAGCAGCGGACCAGCGAAATGGAGCGCGAGGTCGTGGCGCGAAGCCTCGAGCTGGCCGCGGCCAACCGCGAGCTGCGCGACGCGAACGCTCGACTGGCCGAGCTCGACGCCGCGAAGACCGCGTTTTTCAGCAACGTGAGCCACGAGTTTCGGACGCCGCTCACGCTCATGCTTGGCCCGCTCGAGGAGAGCTTGGCGGACACCACCCACGCGCTGGCCGCGCCGCAGAAGACGCGGCTCACGATGGTGCACGGCAACATCCTGCGGCTGCTCAAGCTCGTCAACGCGCTGCTGGACTTTTCGCGGCTCGAATCAGGACGCCTGCGCGCCCACTATGCACCGCTGGACATCGGCGCGTTCACTGCCGAGCTGGCCAGTATGTTCGAGTCGGCGGCAACGAAGGCGGGCCTCACTC
>JBOGIV010000234.1:0-6793 GCA_050747925.1 Vicinamibacterales bacterium | reverse complement strand
TCACCACGCGAACGAAGGATCGGCCACGGGCCAGATCGCGCAGCGCCTCGACGACTTCTCGCGCGGCATCGCGGCGCTGGCGCAGGATCTCGGCGATCGGATGGCCGATACGGTGATTCTCACCATGTCCGAGTTCGGGCGCGCCGTTGCTGAAAATGGTGCGCGCGGCACCGATCACGGACACGGCAACGCGATGTTCGCGATCGGCGGCAACGTGAAGGGGGGACACGTCTACGGCCAGTGGCCAGGCCTCGCGCCTGATCAGCGCTACGAAGGCCGTGACCTGGCGGTGACGACGGACTTTCGGGATGTCTTCAGCGAGACGGTGGTCAGGCACCTCGGCGCCGACCTGCCGACCGCCGCAAAGGTGTTTCCGGGTTACGAGCTGAACACGTCAGCCTTCCGGGGGATCCTGACAGCCTGACCACGTTCGTCGCGCCGAGACGCGGAGGCCGTGCGACTGGTTCGGCGCCCTGTGACCACCCCATGGTCGGCACCACGGTGTCGCACTACCGCATCGTCCGGTCGATCGGCGCCGGCGGGATGGGTGTCGTTTACCTCGCCGATGATGAGCGGCTGCATCGCAAGGTCGCGCTCAAGTTCCTGCCGCCCGCAGTCGCACAGGATCCACAGGCCCGCGCGCGGCTCATGCCGAAGCGCAGGCCGCAGGAGCGCTCGATCACCCGAATATCGCCACCGTGTACGAAGTCGGCGAGTGGAACGGGCAACTGTTCATCGCGATGCCGTACTACGACGGCGAGACGCTGCGACAGCGCATCGAGCGGGGACCGCTGGAGGTCGCCGATGCCGCGCGCATCGCTGGCCAGATCGCAGCTGGCCTCGCCGCCGCACACCGCGCAGGCATCGTCCACCGCGATCTGAAGCCCGCCAACGTGATGCTCACGCGCGACGGTCAGGTGAAGATCGTGGATCTCGGCCTCGCGAAAGTGTTCTCGGAAACAGAGGCGACGGTGACGCGCATGACGGGCCTCGGCGCAACGGTTGGCACTGTCGCGTATATGGCCCCCGAGCAGGCGACGGGACACGACGTCGACGCGCGCGCCGACATCTGGGCGCTTGGCGTGACGCTCTACGAATTGCTCACCGGGCGCCTACCCTTCCACGGCGAGAGCGCACCCGCAGTGCTCCTGGCCGTCGCATCTCAGGCGCCGACGCCCATCCGAGACTCGCGTCACGATGTGCCGGAACGATTGACGCGCATCGTTCAGCGTTCGCTCGAGAAGGATTTGGCACGCCGAACGATCTCGGCCGACGATATTGCCACCGAGCTCACCCAGTGGCAGATGACGCTCTCCGCGGGCGTGATGGCCGGCCAAGCGGGCCGAAGGTCGGCTGTGCGCTGGTGGACGGCGATCGCGGCTGTCGCCCTGCTCGCCGCCGTGCTGCCCGGAGCGTGGTTCGTCCAACAGAACGCGCGCACGCGATGGGCACGCGAGCAGGCCCTGCCGCAGATCGATCAGCTGGCGGAGCGCGAGCAGTACAAGGAAGCCTTTGACCTTGTACAGCAAGCGAAACAATACATCCCGAACGATCCGGTCTGGAAGCGGATCGATCCCGTGGTGTCGCGTACGATGACCGTGCGGACGACTCCGGAAGGGGCGGCGGTGTCGTACCGGCGAGTGGGATCGGACGGCGCGTGGATCCCGCTCGGAGCGTCGCCGATCGCGAGTGCGGTCGTGCCCAACTCCTATCTCGAATGGCAATTCGCAAAGGAGGGGTACGTCACGGCGTCCGAGGCGGTCGCCGCTGGCATTGCTCCCAGCGTCACGCTGTCGATCACGCTGCATGCCGAGAAGGGCACACCTCCGGGCATGGTCTACGTGCCTGCCGACGACCCACCGCGGGTCGCGCTGATCGCCGGCCTGGATCATTTACCGCCTCAGCCCATTCGCAGCTTCTGGATCGATCGACACGAGGTGACCAACGCCGACTACAAGCGTTTCGTAGACGCTGGCGGTTACCGTGAGCCCAAGTATTGGACCGAGGTGTTTGCGGAAGGCGGGCGGGCACTCACGTTCGCTCAGGCCGTGGCTCGGTTCACCGACTCGACCGGCCGGCCAGGCCCAGCGACGTGGGAGTCGGGCCATTTTCCGGAAGGACAGGACGATCTGCCGGTGACGGGCGTCAGTTGGTACGAGGCGTCTGCCTACGCCGCGTTTGCGAATAAGGCGCTGCCGACGTCCACTGGAGTCGCGTCGCGGACCAGCGTCTGAGTGGACTGGTTGCGCCGCGCAGCAATTTCGGCGGCCGCGGACCGGTGAAGGTCGGGTCACTTGGAGCGATGAATCGCAACGGCGCCTCCGATCTGGCTGGCAACGTGAAGGAGTGGTGCTGGAATCGCGCTGACGAGGTGAAGCGCTACATCCTTGGTGGCGCGTGGGATGAACCGGTCTACATGTTCAACGATCCCGACGCACGGTCCCCTTTCGAGCACGGCGAATTTCGGATTCCGTGGCGTCAAGTACGCGGACGACGACCCGGTGGCCCACGCTGGCGAGCTCGTGGCCTTTGTGGCGCGCGACTTCAGCAAGGAGCGGCCCGTCGGCGACGACGGCTTCGCCGCCTACCGCGCGTTGTACGAGTACGACAAAGGCGACCTGGCGGTACGAACGGAGTCGGCAGACGATTCCAATCCCGACTGGCGAGTCGAGAAAGTGTCGTTCGCCGCTGCCTACGGACGCGAGCGTGTGCCCGCCTTACTGTACTTACCCAAGCAGGGCCGGCCACCATATGACACCGTCGTCTATTTCCCGGGATCGAGCGCGCTGGGGCAGCGATCGAGCACGCTCATCAACACACGTGCGTTCGACTGGGTGCTCAAGAGCGGCCGCGCTCTGATCTTTCCCATCTACAAGAGCACGTTCGAACGTGGCGACGAGGTGACGTTCGACTATCCGAGCGAGACCAACTCGTTTCGCGAGCATGTCATCGCGTGGGCAAAAGATGTGCGGCGTTCGGTGGACTATCTCCAGTCGCGTTCCGATATCGCGCGCGATCGCATCGCGTACATGGGACTCAGTTGGGGCGGCGCGATGGCACCGGTGTATCTTGCGGTTGAGCCGCGGTTCAAGGCCGCCGTGCTCATCGTGCCAGGGTTTTACGCTCAGCGATCGATGCCCGAAGTCGAGGCCATCAACTTTGCCCCGCCCGCGCGTGAAGATTTCGGTCCTCATGCTCAACGGACGCTTCGATTTTTTTAATCCCGAACAGAGGACGCAGATCCCGATGTACCGGCTGTTGGGCACGCCCGACGCTCAGAAACGCCGCGTCGTCTACGAGACAGGTCACAACATTCCGAGGCCCGATCTCATTCGCGAATCGCTTGACTGGCTCGACAGATATCTCGGGCCAGTCCGATAGCGCTCGGGAGACGTCCAAGTCCGGGCGCCTCCCTGACGCCAGCAGAGGTTTCGCCCGATGGAAGCGCGGCCATTTTCTAGACGAGCGCGGCTGATCGGGGCCAGGCCCCGTCATCGAGGGACAGTCCCTGTCACGAAGTGTAGACGGGGACAGGCCCCGTTAACGCTTCTTCGCCTTACGCGGGCGCTTGGCGGCCTTCTTCCTCGACGCCATCCTCGCTTCGCCGCGCCGCGCGCCCTTCGTGGACTTCTTCGCGGCCTTCTTCGCGGCCTTCTTGGGCACCTTCTTTGCGGCCTTGGCTTTCTTTGCCGGCGCCTTGGCCTTGGCAGCGGCCGACTTCTTCGGCGTCGCCTTCTTGGCCGCGGGTTTTGCGGCGGCTGCGGGCTTGGCGGCCTTGGCCGCAGGCTCTGCTGCCGGCGGCGGCGCGGCCGCTCCGGGCTTGCGGGAGTGAACCGAGAACATCGCGCCCTGCGGATCCATGCCCTGCGCGATCCAATCGCCGCCCGGGACCTCCATCGGACCGTTCACGATTTTCCCGCCGGACGCCTGCGCCTTCCTGGCCGCGGCCTTCGCGTCGGCCACCATCGCGTAGGGCATCCACGCCGCGGGTGCCCCTGGCGGCGGCTTCATGATTCCGCCGCTAGGAATGCCGCCGCCGCGGCCGAACATCTGATAGACCCCCATGTCGCCCATGTCCATGGCCGAGGTCTTCTCCCAGCCGAACAGAGAGTTGTAGAACGTCCACGCGCCGTCGGGGTTGGGCGTGTAGAGCTCATACCAGGAGAAGTCGCCGAGGCCGGGTTGCCCTTTCGGCGGTCTCGGATCTCCGGGCGTGTAGATGCCGAACGCGGCGCCGTAGGGATCCTGAACGACCGCGAAGCGGCCGGCGTTCGGAATGTCCTCGGGTTGCTTCAACACCCTCCCGCCAAGCTGCGCGATGCGCGTCGCGGTGCGGTCCACGTCGGGCGTGCCGACGTACATCATCCAGTTGGGCGGCGCCCCCATTTTCTTGGCATCCTCAGGCAGCGTCATCATCCCGGCCACGGGGCCGGCGCCGCTATTGAACGTCGTGTACGACGTGTCCGTGCCCCACGGCGCCGTCTTCCAGCCGACGACCTTCTTGTAGAAGTTCCCTGCCGCCGCCGTGTCTGTAGTAAGCAGCTCGCACCAAACGAACGAGCCAAGCAATTGGTCACTCATGATGGTCCTCGATATCGGTGGGTATTCCCTGTCCCTGGTCTACTGTTTGCGGTCCTCGGTCCGCGGTCCCCTATTCGTCCTCTTGTCCTTCGTGGTGGTCCTCAGTGCCGCGCGTTCGGGTGCCCGCAGACGATTGAAGGAACGACATACTACTCCACTGCGGCGCAGGCGCGAGCACGAATCTCCCGAAAAACTCGCCGGCGGGCTACGACGCCAACCTCACGTGGCGGGTGGTAGGACTGTATACTGTATACGTGAGCCGCTGATGCGAACGCCGGCTGCCCCAAGCGAAATCCTGACGATTCGCGTGCCGCGTGATCTCGCTCGCCGATTGAGACGCGAGGCGCGGCGGCGGCGGCGGCCGAGGAGCGTGGTGGCGCGGGAGTTGCTCGAAGCCGGACTTGCGGATGCGCTTCACGATCCAATGGCCGAGGCCCGCCGACAGTCGTTGCTCGTCCGCGAACGCGAATCGGAACGCGAGGCCATCGGCTTCATCATGAATGCCGTGGACCTGCAGGGTTGGCGGTGAATCGCGGCGATATCGTGGTCGTGGCGACGCGCGGGGCGTACACGAGCAAGCCGCGACCGGCGCTGGTTGTCCAGGCCGATGTCTTCAACGAGACGCATGCGAGCATCACGCTCTGCCCGATCACATCCGACTGCGTCGATGCGCCTCTGTTCCGCGTGCCGTTGCCTCCAGGCTCCCGTACCGGACTCGAGTCCACGTCGCAGGCCATGATCGACAAGGTCGTGAGCGTGCCACGCGAGGCGATTGGTCGATCGATCGGCCGATGCGACATGTCGGAGCTGGAGCTCGTCGACGGCGCGCTGCGAATATGGCTGGGCTTGTCCTGAACGGGACGTTGAACTTCCACTCGGCACGCTGGACTAACTCTCCAACAATGTTCTCGGTGCCTCTGTGTCTCGGTGGCTATGTACGTGATCGTTGATTTTCCGCTATGACATGATCGCGACGTGACTACCATCTCTCTACCAACTCCCTCGGTGCTGATCGATCGCATGCGGCTAAGGGCCAACATCGATCGCATGCAAGCCGCGGCAGATGCGGCCGGGATTCGGCTGCGGCCGCACAGCAAAACGCACAAGAGCCCGCTCATCGCACGGTGGCAGATCAACCGCGGGGCGGTCGGGATCTGCTGCGCCAAGCTGGGCGAGGCGGAGGTGTTTGCCGACGCTGGCATCGCGGATATTCGACTCCCCTATCCGCTCAACCCGTCCAACGCCGATCGCGTGGTCCAACTTCTCGATCGGACGCACGTCTCGTTCATCGTCGATCATCGGGCCGTCGCGCGGCAGTGGTCCGAGGCGATGAGTCACGCAGGACGAGCGGTCGATGTGCTCGTGAAGGTAGACGTCGGCTTTCACCGGTGCGGCATCGATCCGTCGGCGCCCGATGCGGTGGAGATGGTTCGCGAGGTCGCGACGCTCCCCGGGCTTCGTCTTCGCGGGCTGCTGGCTCACGCGGGTCACGCGTATCACGCGCACTCCGAGGAGCAGATGCGCGAGATCGCCGAGGCCGAGGTGCGGACCCTGTGTGAGCTGGCTACGGCCTGCCGGACGGTGGGCGTTCGCATCGACGAACTGAGCGCCGGCGCCACGCCACCGGCGCGTTACTCGCTACAGCAGCGCGGGCTCACCGAGTATCGTCCCGGCAACTACGTCTATTTCGATCGCGGCCAGATCGCGCTCGGCGCCGCAACGCTGGACGACTGCGCGCTCACGGTGCTGGCCACCGTCGTGAGCAAGCCTGCGGCCGACCGCATCATTCTGGATTGCGGCAGCAAGACGTTGAGCTCGGATGGCGCTCGCGGGTTCGCGCCGACGCCAGGGCTGGGACTCGTGCTGCATGGTGACGGGCCCGACAACAACCTCCTCATCGAACGGCTGTCCGAGGAGCACGCCACCGTTCGCGTCGTCAACGGCTCGACTCCGCTCGAGCCAGGAGACCGCGTGTGCGTGCTGCCCAACCACTCATGCGTCGTGTCCAACCTGGTCGATCAGGCCTGGCTCGTCGACGGTGAGGAATGCGAGCCGCTGCCAATCGCCGCGCGCGGGTGTATCACGTAGTGCGGCGCGCTGCGCTCGCTCGTTAAGAGTCGGCGGTCTAGCCGCCTCCTGGGAGTCGCTACGCTCCTGGGGGTCGCGCCTAACGGCTTTTGGGAGTCGGCCGCTATCGCGGCCGAGTCCTAAC
>JBOGIV010000233.1:0-23305 GCA_050747925.1 Vicinamibacterales bacterium | reverse complement strand
ACCTGGGGCTGCAAGAGGCGGCCGCACGCGCGCTGGAGGAAGGACTCGCGCGCCTGAACAAGTCTCGCAAGGATCCGAGCGTCGAGGCTGCAGTGCTCGCGCTGGACAATCACACGGGCCAGATCCTCGCGATGGTCGGCGGCTACAGCTTCAGCCGCAGCAAGTTCAACCGTGCCACGCAGGCATATCGTCAGATGGGATCGGCGATCAAACCCTTCCTCTATACCGCAGCCATCGATCGCGGTCTGACACCCACCATGATCCTCGTCGATGTGCCCACGACCTTCGACGCTGGTGAAGGACAGCCGCCGTATCAGCCCGGCAACTACGATGGGAAGTTCGAGGGTGCGATTACACTGCGGCGCGCGCTCGAAGACTCCCGGAACATTCCGGCGGTGAAGGTGATTCAGACGCTTGGGCCGGTGCAGGTGGCGGCCTATGCCAAGCGATTCGGCTTCTCGCTCGAGTTCCGGCCATTTCTTTCAATGGCGCTCGGGGCACAGGAAGCCACGCTGCTCGAAACCACGAGCGGCTACTCGGCATTCGCCAATCACGGGATCCGGATGGCGCCGTTCTACGCGCACAAGGTCACCGATCGTGAGGGCGCGATCCTCGAAGAACGACGGCCGCAGCCGCGTGACGCGATTCGCGCCGACACGGCATATGTCATCAACAGCCTGCTCCAGGGCGTTATTCTGAGAGGCACCGGCACGCCGGCACGAGAGCTGAAGTGGCCGCTCGCGGGCAAGACCGGGACCGTGGACGACTTCACCGATGCCTGGTTCGTCGGCTTCGATCCGAACATCACCGTTGGCGTGTGGGTGGGCCACGACGAGAAGAAGCCGCTGGGGCCCGGCGAGCAAGGCGCACGGGCCGCGTTGCCGACGTGGATCGAGTTCATGAAGGGCTACATCGATCTGTACGGCGACCGCGAGCATCCGCCCACGTTCGACGCGCCTGGCAACATTGTGTTCGTTCCGGTTGACGAGGCGACAGGCGAAATCGCAGACGAGGGCACCGTCCGCGTGATCAGGGAAGCGTTCATCTCAGGGACCCAGCCGGTCCGGCATGGCTCCTACTGAGCCTTTGGCGCAAGAAACCACTTAAAGGCTTCATGTATCTCGGCGGGCGGCACGCGGTGGCCGCCGTCATATTCGTCCATGCGCTCGGACGTTACTACTGGTGGCGACCGAAACACCAAGGTTGGTGCGCACCCCACTAATCGTCCTCATCCACAGCCGACGCCTGACCCAGTGTCCCTGACGCCTTCTGCATCAGATACGTCTTGATGAACGGATCGACGTCGCCGTCCAACACCTTCTGCACCTGACCCTCTTGATACTTGGTGCGGTGATCTTTCACCAGCTGGTACGGCTGTAACACGTAGCTGCGAATCTGGCTGCCGAAGGCGATATCTTTCTTGGCGCCGCCGATCTTCTCGAGCTTCGACTCCTGCTCCTTCAGCTTCATGTCGTAGAGGCGCGCCTTCAGCACCTTCATCGCCACATCACGATTCTTGTGTTGCGAGCGCTCGTTCTGACACGACACGACGATGCCAGTGGGGATGTGCGTGATCCTGACCGCGGAGTCCGTCACGTTCACGTGCTGCCCGCCCGCCCCGCTCGAGCGAAACGTGTCGATGCGCAAATCCTTTTCTGGAATGTCGATCTCGATGCTCTCTTCGAGCTCGGGCCACACATAGAGCGACGCGAATGACGTGTGGCGTCGTGCCGCCTGATCGAACGGCGAAATCCGTACAAGACGGTGAACGCCGGCCTCCGCCGACATCAGACCGAACGTGTACTCTCCCGTGAGCGTAAACGTCACGCTCTTCAGTCCAGCCTCTTCACCTGGTTGATAGTCGAGAAGCTCGCGGCGAAAACCCCGGCGCTCGGCCCACTTGAGATACATCCGCAGCAGCATCTCGGCCCAGTCCTGCGACTCGGTGCCGCCCGCGCCAGGATGGATCGAGACGATCGCGTTGGCACCGTCGTGCTCGCCGCCCAGCATCTTCTTGACCTCGGCGCTATCGACTTGCTCGCTCAGCGCGTCGAGCGACTTGGCCAGCTCAGCCGTGACGTCCTCGCCTTGCTGGGCCCAATCGATCAGCACACCGATGTCGTCGATCTTGCGCCCGAGTTGGCTGGCGAGCTCGAGGTCGTCGGCCAGACGACGGCGACGTTGCAGCGTGCGCTGGGCCTCGGCCGGGTCCTTCCAGAAATCAGGAGCGGCGACTTGCTGTTCTAGCTTCGCGAGCTCGCCGGAATCGTGGGCGCCGTCAAAGATAGCTCCGCATGTCGGCTGCCCGTTTGAGCAGGTCGGAGGAGCGTCGAATCAACTCGTCGAGGACCAGAGCCACGAAGGACCTTCCTTAGACGGCGCGTCCAGCACGCCGGAAGATGCCGGCGGCCATCAACGCGAGGGCCGTCAGGGCGGCCATCGCATAGGCGACCGAATCCCCTATCTTTGCATACAGCGTCAGCTCGCGCACGAACCGCGCTTCGCCGACGAGCGCGACGGTCTCAAAGAGCCTGGTGCGCGCCAGCACCCGGCCATACGGATCGACGATACCGCTGATGCCAGTGTTGGCAGATCGAACCAGATATCGTCCCTGCTCAATGGCGCGCATGGCAGCCATTTCGAAATGTTGAAAGGCTGCGGACGATTCGCCGTACCACGAGTCGTTGGTGATCGTCGTCAGCATCTCACTGCCTCTCAGCACGCCCTGCCGCATCAACGCCGGGTACGTCACTTCGTAGCAAATCGCCGTCGTCACCATGTGGCCGTTCACGGGTAACAGGGTGACGACCTCCCCAGCCGAGAACGCGGACACCGCTCCGACCAGCGGGCCGACGAAGAACAGGAGCCGCTGAAACGGGACGTACTCGCCGAACGGCACAAGATGGATCTTCCGATACACGGCGGCCGTGGCGCCGCCAGCATCAAGGATGAATGCGGAGTTGAAATACCGGCCGTCCGGTCCCGGTTCAATCTCGTCGCTTCCCAGCAGCAGCGGCTTGCCCGATTCCTGCACAAGCTTCCGAACCGCAGCGCCCTGCGGATCTTCCTCGAAATAGAACGGCGTGGCGGACTCGGGCCAGAGGATGAACTCAGCTCCGCCGTCGAGGGCTTGTCGGGTGAGCTGCTGATATCGATCGACAATCATTCCCGCCTTTGCGGGATTCCACTTATCGATTTGCGCGATGTTGCCTTGAATCAGGCCGACGCGAATGGGCGTGCCTTCCCGAACGAGCTTGTCTGCGGCCATCCGGCGAGCGCCCCACATCGAGAGGGCGGCGATGAGCAGCAGCGTTCCGAGTGCGCCAATCAGGCGGACGCGCCGCGTCCCCAGAGCGGCGCAGGTGAAGCCGACGTTCACGAGCGCGACCACCATCGAGAGTCCGTACACGCCAGTCACGCTCGCCACTTGCGCGAGCGGCAGCAGCGTGACCATCGAGTTGCCGAGCGGAATCCACGGGAACCCGCCGATGAGAACGCCGCGCAGGTACTCCATGGTGACCCACGCAGCCGGCGCGGCGAGAAGACCCGCGAGACCAAAGGCACGGACCAGGATCGCGATCATGGCGCCTGTCGCGGCGATGTAGAGCGCCATGTAGGCGACGAGCAATCCGGCAACGAAGACCGCGACGGGCCACGGCAGGCCGCCGAAGGTCTGCACCGTGGCGCCGGTCCAATAGACCGTGCCCGCGAAGTGCACGAAACCTGTCGCGAGCCCTAACAGAAACCCTCGCCGCGCAGTGACACCAGGGTAGGCGCCAATGCGGCCGCTCCATCCACACAGCGCGACGAAGAGCGGTGCCAGCGCGACGAAACCAACCGGGCCGTAGCCGTATCGAGGAAACGAGAGAGCGAGCAGCAGGCCCGACGTCAGCGCTGCGATCGTGGAAGGAGCGACTCGGATCGTTCGATTCTCAGAGGAAATCGCCTGCCGTTACCTGACGACCCAGGGCTTGAAGTGCTCTTCTTTCTGCAGGCGCGCGGCAACGGCATCGGCTTCACGCCGCTCTTGGAACTTGCCGACCCGCACGCGGAACACGCTTGGCGCGCCCCTGGCAGGTGCGACGACGTAGGCCGAGTACCCTCTCGAGGTCAGGCGCGAGACGATGGCATCGGCCTCGGACCGCTCCCGAAGTGCCGCGAGCTGGATCGCAAAGCCTGCGCCGGGAGGTTCCGCGAACACTGGCGTCGCACTCGGCGGTGCGGGTCTAGAGGCGGCCTTGGTTGGCGTCGGGGGCGCCATGTCCACCACGGGCGGCGGCGGCGGAGGCGCAGCTTTCAGATTCTCGGCCGTGGGCTCGCTCCCACCCAGCCGTTCCGCGTAGGTCAGCTTCTCACCCGCTGTCACCAGCGGATTGGAAGTGTTTGGAGCGGCCGCTGCCACTGGCGAAAGGGGAGGCTCGACGATGGCCGGTGCCGCGACTTCGGTCGTTCCGACCACGCCGCGTTCGGCTCGCACGCCGCGGCCGACCAGGACGCCACAAAGGAAAATCACGACGGAGACAACCGTCACTGCCATGAACAGGAAGACGAGTTGCTTCCCGCTCAGTTGAAGATCGCGGAATCCCTCATCGTGTGTGCTGCTAGTCATCCACCACTACAGCTAGGCCCTGATGTTACCACGGCGGCCCGGTGAGCTTGGCCTTCAGCCGCTGCGCGTCGGCCGACTTGGGGTCGAGCGCAAGCGCTCGATCGACCTCGGTCCGCGCCGCCGCCGCGTCGTGAGCCTGGAGGTAGGCCTCGGCCAGCAGAACATGAGTGGCCGCGGTCTCATCGCTCCAGAGCGCGATTTTGAGTGCGTCAATCGCTTCGTCGAGGCGACCGGCCCTGAGATAGATGCGGCCCAGCAGCGTGTGTGCCTCAGCGAGGTATGGAGACAGGTACAGCGCGCGCCGCAGCTCAACGACGGCCTCTCGGTCCGCGTCGCGGTCGAACGCTCGGCGACCCGCCTCGAGATGAAAGCGCGCGAGCTCATCCTGATCGCGTTGCCCTGCCGTCATGACCATCGCGTTCACACGCGAAGCGGCGTTGGTCAGGTCCTCGTGCAACCGTTCCAAGCCTCGTGGCGTCAGGTCCGGACTGTTGGTCCCCTTGGCGTCCCACGTCGCGTACTTCGACGAAAGGCGCAGCGCGAGCTCCTTTTCGCGGGCCGCTTCCGACGTGGCGCCGCCCTGCTGCAGCGCGGCGCCCAGGATGAAATGGGCATCGCCATCGGTTGGATCGCGCCGAACCGCCTCCCGCAACCAGTAGATCGCCGCGCGCAGGTCGCGCTCCAACCAATACGCGTAGCCAAGGTTGAAAAAGAGATCCCCGTCGGCTTCGTCGAGATCGGTGGCCTGGCTGAAGTAATAGGTCGCCCGTCCGGGCTGCGGCGTAGCCGATCGGCGAAGCTCGAGCACCCCCATCGCGTTGGCGACCGCGGCGGAAGGCGTTTCGGTCTGCAGCTCGCGTAGCCCGTGAAAGGCGTCGTCGAACTTCTTGAGATGAATCTGCGACAGGGCCGCGAGAAATCGCGCCTCGCGTGCGAGCGGCCGTCCCGGCGCCGCACTCGAGATCGCCGTCAGCGCGAGTTGGTGGTCGCCGGCTTCAGTGTGAACCTGCCAAAGCGCAATGCTCGCCGGCGTGTACGCCGGAGCATCTTTGAGCGCTTGCTCCAAGAGCACGATTTGCGCGGCTGCTGTGTCCGCAATCAACGCCTTGACGTAGAACTCGAACGCCCGGTGTGAGGGCGGACGCCAATCGCCACTTGCCGAGGTGGAAGGCTGACCAACCGTCTTGAGGCCTGACGCGAGTTGTCCGAAGACACCGAAGAGATCGTTGGTGGGCCCGTTGACCGACACTTCGGGCATCAGCCGGCCGGTGTCGAGTCGAATGACGCGCGCTCGAACCGTCAGATCTATGGCCGAGGCGTCGAGGCTGCCAATGACGACCGACACCGCCCCAACCGTCTGGCCGACCTTGATGACCGACGCGCGGCTGAGCGAGGCCAGCGGGGGAATTTGCAGCCGCTCGAACGCGACGAGCCGCTCGCTACGCCCGATCGCGACTTCGCCACTGCTGGCGAGTGCGTCTGTCAACAGCAGCGCGGCTGCTTCCCGCAGCCAGATCCGCTGGCTATCGGGCCGCGTGTTCTCGAAAGGGAGGACCAGAATCGGCGTGGGCGCAGAGCTCTGCGTACGACCGACTCCCGGCAACGCGATGACGAACAGCGCCGCTAGAGCGAATCGTCGTCGCGTGTGCACGTTGCCGGGCCAGGGCAAATATCTCATGCCGCGTCCGCCGCCGGAACTCCCCGACTCGAACCGTGAATGACGACGTCGAGTCTCCAGTGCGCTCCCTCTTCAGCTGCGACCGTCACTTCGGCATCAATACCGCAGCGCTGGAACATCCGCTGCAACGCGGCCGCATAGAACGAGCGCATGGGTATCGACGCCGGCTCTCTCAGCTGATCGAACAGCGCCGAGTGGATCTCGACTTGCCCGGAGGAGCGACGGAGCCTGGCCTTGACGCGCGATTGACGGACGGTCGTCTTGACCAGCTGCCGTCCGATCGAGAGCGCGGCCCGCGTCCGCAGCCACGCCGGTAACCGCTCGATCAGCCGGCGTCGGAACGCTGAAAGATCGGCGAACGTCCAGTCGGCGGCGTGCGTGCCGGCGCGGCGCGCAATGCGGTCAGTGGTCGGCGGTCCTTCGCGGTAGAGGAAGCTGAGCACGGCGCCGAGCGGCGCCAGACCGAGCCGTCCATCGCGCATGCCCGTCGGACTCAACCAGGTCTCGTAAAAGTCCAGGCGAGTGGGTGCCACTTCACCAATACCTTGGTGCAGGCTCGAGATGAGCAGCCGTCCAATTCCAGCGTCGACCATCACTGAATGGGGATTTCTGATAACGTAGGGAACCTCAGCTCCGCTGACACGGTCGTTGCAGACTGAGTCACCACGGCCTCACTGGCTCGACACCTCGCAAAACGTCTCGCCACCGCTGCCGTGATCGATCGTGAGGAAAGCGTACCGCACGCTCAGGAGCGAGTCAACGAACCCACGTCATGATTCTTCCGCTTCAGGAGCAGTTGAGAAGCCGTGTGCGCGCCGTGCTCACCCAACATCTCGGCATCGGGGCGGACGAGACGGTCACGATTCCCATTGAGACTCCGCCCAATCGATCGCTCGGCGATCTGGGCACACCGGTCGCCTTCGAGTTGGCTCGTCGGCTGCGCAAACCGCCCCGACGGATCGCGCAAGAGATCGCCGCAGGCCTGGGCACCATTGACGGCGTCGCTCGAGTGGAGGCTGCGCCGAACGGCTACTTGAACGTTTTCCTGGATCGCCGGGGCTTTCTGCTCGCACGACTTGGTCTGGCTGGCGAGCCGCCACAGGCGCCCGTTCACGCCGAGAAAACCATCGTCGAGCACACGGCAATCAACCCCAACAAGGCCGCCCACATCGGCCATTTGCGGAACTCCGCGCTCGGCGACACGCTGGTCCGTGTGCTGCGCTACCGGGGCAACCCCGTCGAAGTGCAAAACTACATCGACGACACCGGCGTTCAGGTTGCCGATGTCGTGGTGGGTTTCCAGCATCTCGATGGGATGGATCTCGCGGCGATCAAGCATGTCGCCGCGACGACGCGATTCGATTATCACTGCTGGGATCTCTACGCGCGGGTGACCGAGTGGTACGGAAACGACGCTGGGCGGCAGAAGTGTCGTGCCGACACACTCCACGACATCGAGCACGGTACGGAACCCACCACCGGAATCGCCGCATTCATCGCCGATCACATCGTCAGGTGTCACGTGAAGACGATGGCCCGGTTGAACATCGATTATCAGTTGCTGACGTGGGAGGGCGATATCCTCCGGCTGAAGTTCTGGGCCCGAGCGTTCGAGGTGCTCAAACAGACCGGGGCGGTGTTTCTGCAGACCGAGGGGCGACTGGCGGGCTGTTGGGTGATGACGATCGACGAGCCCGAGACCGCGAACGACCCCGAAGACGAAGCCGAAGACGATCGCGAGAAGGTGATCGTGCGATCGAACGGCACAGTGACCTACGTCGGCAAGGACATGGCGTATCAATTCTGGAAGTCGGGCCTGCTTGGACACGACTTCCTCTACCGCCCGTTCGCCGAGCAAAGGAATGGCGACACGTTGTGGGCCACCACGAGTGACGCGAGGCTGGCCGTCGCCACGCATCCGCAGTTCGGCGCCGCAGCGGCAACCTACAACGTGATCGACGTTCGGCAGTCGTACTTGCAGAAGCTTCTCAAGCAGGCGCTGATTGCGGTGGGACATCCGGCGGAAGCCGAGCGGCTCACCCACTTCTCGTACGAGATGGTTGCGCTCTCGCAGAGCACCGCGAAGGAGCTGGGGTTTGCCCCACACCCGGACTCCGAAGACGCGAAGCGGCCATTTATCGAGGTGTCGGGACGAAAGGGCTTGGGCGTCAGGGCCGACGATTTGATCGATCGGGTGATCGACAAGGCGCTTGCCGAGGTCAACAGCCGCCAGCCTGACTTGGCTGAGGCCGACCAGCGACGGGTTGCCGAGCACATCGGCGTCGCGGCCGTACGCTATTTCCTGATCAAGTACTCGCGTACGAAGGTGATCGCCTTTGACATTGACGAGGCGCTGAGCTTCGAGGGCGAAAGCGGGCCTTACCTTCAGTACGCCGTCGTCCGCGCGAACAACATCTTTCAGAAACTTCAAGAGCGGCTCGGCATGGATTCCGAAACCGTGCTGACGCCGCTCGCCCAGACCGATCCTGGAGCGCTCGATGGGGCCGACGGAGACCACGAGCTGTGGGCTCTGGTGCTGGAGGCGGCGCGATTGGACGAGATCGTTGAGCAGGTGGTCCGCTCGTTGGAGTTCGCCGTACTGGCCAAATACGGCTTTGGGCTGGCCCAGCTGTTCAACGCCTTCTACCACCGGTCGTCGATTGTCAACGAGGAGCGGGAGGACGTCCGGCGCTGGCGGGCGGCGGGGGTCGAATACTTCCGCCGGCAGCTGACGCGTGTCCTGGACCTGATGGGTGTCGTCGTCCCCGCGCGCATGTAAGAATCGGTCTATGCCCCTCATTGCGGTCGCACAGTGCCGCCGGACGGCGGACTACCTCGAGTCGATTCGACGAGCGGGCGGGGAGCCCATCGAGATCGCCCCGAGTGCCGAGGGGGCATTGGACATCCTGGGACGCGCCGATGGCCTCTTGCTGACCGGCGGTGGCGACGTGGACCCAGCCCTGTACGGCGAGGCCCGCCACTCGACCTTCGAGGAAGCAGAGCCGGGCAGGGATGAGTTCGAGATGTCCCTCGTTCGTGCCGCCCTGGATGCGAATCTGCCCTGCCTCGCCATCTGCCGAGGTATGCAGGTGCTCAATGTCGCGCTTGGCGGATCGCTGATCCAGGACATTCCCGATCAAGTTCCCGGGGCGGTCACACACTCGCTGAGAGAACCGCGGTACGCGATCGCCCACGAGGTGTGGGTGTCGCCAGGCTCACGCACGTTCGAGCTGTTGCGCGAGCACATCGAAGACGGTGAAGTGTGTCAGGTGAACAGCCGCCACCACCAGGCCGTTCGAGGTGTGGCAGAGGGCTTCGAAGTCACCGCGACGGCTCCGGACGGTGTCATCGAAGCCATGGAGAAACCTGGCCCGGCCTTCTGCGTCGCCGTTCAGTGGCACCCCGAAAACTTCTGGCGGACGGGCGAATTCCGTTCGCTGTTCGAAGGACTCGTTCAGGCGGCTAACGCGAGAACACGATGACGGTCTCGACGTGGGCCGTCTGCGGAAACAGATCGAACGCAGTCACCGCGTCGATGGTGTAGCCGCCTTCCGTGAGCAACCGCGCGTCACGCGCCAGCGTCGCCACATCACACGACACATACACGAGTCGCGGCGCCTGAAGCCGCTGGACGCCCGCGAGCGCCTCCTTCGCGATCCCGGACCGTGGAGGATCAACGATCACCGTGGTCGGTGACAAGTTGGCGTGTGGTCCTGCAAGGAACTCCTCGACGGATTCGGAGCGCACGCGGACGTCGCCGGCGCACTGCGCCGCGTTCCTCCGCAGGTTCGCCGCCGCGACGTCGTCGCCTTCGATCGCGAGCGCGTGGCCGTGTCCGGCAATCACTGCGTCGATGGAGAAGAGGCCGACACCCGCATAGAGATCGACAATGAATCCCGGCGCAATCGTCGAGCGCACGTGCTGAACCAGCGGCTCGAGGACGAATCGATTGCCCTGGAAGAACGCGCGCGCGTGCCTGACAAGAGACATCGATCGGGTCTCGCCAGCCATCGCGACGGAAAGCGTGTCGGTGACAAACGGGGATCCCCAGAGCTCTCTGGTTCTGGTCTCGCCGCCAAGCGAGAATGATGCGCCCGTGAGGCCGTCGATCGTTTTGAGCTGACGAGCGAGGCGCGCGCCAACCCGGCCTCGAGTGATTTCCACATGGCACGCTCGCTCCGTCGCCGGGATGTTCTCTGAGAGGTCAACCTCAGCCGCGAGCGTGGAGTCGACAGCCTCGAGCGCTTGCCCAAGACGATGAACCGCGTCCACTGCTTCCGGCAGCAGCTGGCGCGTCTGTCGCGGCTCACAAAGATTGTGAGTGGCTTCCCTGAAGAACCCGATTCGGCCACCGCGCAAGTGAAGGCGCGCGCGCATCCGGTAGCCATCAATCGGTGACGCTGCGACCTCGATTGGACGCGGAGGCGTCAGGTGCCCGATGCGGCGCAGGCTGTCTTCGATAATCTCTCGCTTGATCGCCAACTGACGTTCGTATCGGACATGGGCGAGGACGTTCCCCCCGCAATCCAGGTCCGGAGCTTCGACGATTCGATCGGTCGAAGGCTCGAGAACATCACGAGCCACTGCCCAGACCAGTCCGCGCTGCACGCGCTCGACCTCGGCGTGGACGGTCTCCCCTGGGATCGCCCCGGCGACGAAGACCACGGCGCCCTCGTGGCGGGCGATCATCCGCCCGCCGGCGGCGGGCCGCTCGATCGTCAGCGTGAGGCGATCACCCTTATCCATGATGAGTGGGTAGGATCAAACACCATTCCGGCGGGGCGACCTACGCTCGCTGACCGCGCTCTACCGCTCGATCTCGGGCAGCGAGAAATGATGACGGACGAGCCGATCGCGTGCGGCGCGGCGTGCGCGTTCGAATGCCTCCCCCGGCATCCGCGATCGAAAGGTCTCCACTTCTTCGAGCGCTTCGCGGTCGAGTCTGGCGAGGTCTTCGCTGCTCAGCGTACTCGTCGCGGCCGCCAATAGCCTGCGGTCGATCTCTGTCAGCCTGATGAGAAGGATCTCTCGAGCGTCACCCCGAGCCTTGCCAGCGTGAGGGCGAATCTCGTCGATGGCTCGCACGGTCTCGTCGAGGACGGCGCCGATGACAGGACCCGCCTTGTCGCTTCCTCGAAGAATGGTCAGCCTGGCGACGAGTGACTCGAGATGTGCGGCCAGCGATCGCTTTGGCGAGCGCGCGATGGGCGGCTGATCTTCGAGATCGGCATCTGCGGCGTCAACTGGCGCGAACGTCGTCACGCCCACCGCTCGGCGCCAGCGATCGAACGCATCCAGCACATCGGGTTCGCAGAACTCGATGCGAACCGGACGTCGTCGAGGTCCCTTTCGATAGTAGCGCTCGAAGTACCGATCCACGCCAGTCTCGGCGACGCGAAGCGGGATCCCTTGACGCGCCCAGCTCGTCACTTGCTCGAATGCCGGACCGACGATGCGGATCAGGTGGCCGTCGTTCTTCCGGCAGAGGTAGGCTTCGATCTCTCGGCAATACGACTCGACATCGATCACTGATTGCGTTCCCACACGATGCGCAAGCCTTGGAGCGTGAGCTCCGCGTCCACGTGCTGAATCAGCGTCGTCTCGGGCGCCACGACCGACGCCAATCCACCGGTGGCGATCACGATCGCCGTGCCTCCAAGCTCAGCGGTAATCCGGCGCACGAGCCCTTCGACCATGTCCACGTAACCCCAGTAAAGGCCCGCCTGCATCGACGCCACCGTATTGGTGCCGATCACTCGCGTTGGCTTCTTCACGTCAATTCGCGGAAGTCGAGCGGCGCGCTGGAACAGCGCGTCGGCGGAAATTTGCGGGCCGGGGCAGATGACGCCGCCCAGGTACTCACCTTTTCCTGAGATCGCGTCGAACGTCGTCGCGGTGCCGAAGTCCACGATGACAATCGGCAGCCCATCTCGACCGTAGCGCTCGACCGCCGCGATCCCGTTGACGACGCGGTCGGCGCCGACTTCTGTGGGATTGTCGTAGAGGATGGGCATGCCAGCGCTGACGCCCGGCTCGAACATCACCGGCTGCCGGCCGAAGTACCGCTGCGCCATTGCCACCAGCGTGCCGGTGAGCGGCGGAACGACCGAGGCGATCACGATGCCAGTGATGTCCTGGCGTTTGATGCCGTGGTGATCGCACAGGTTGGTGACGAGAATGCCCAGCTCGTCCGCGGTGCGCTCACGAATGGTCGTGAGCCGCCAACTGTGTGCGAGATCGCGATCTCGAAACACGCCGAGGACGATGTTGGTGTTGCCGACGTCGATCGCGAGCAGCATAGTCGTCAGGGGAACAATCGGTCGATACGGCGAAAGTCGTCGCTATTCGCGGTTCGCGGTGGGTTCAGCGCTCGTCAACCACTGAATCTCTCCCGCGATCACGCGTTCAAAGCTGTCGGGTGTTTGAATCAACAGCGCTCCCGTTTCATCGATACCCGCCGTCACGCCCCGGCCACTACCGGTGCTGCTCGTCCACCCGACCTCGGCCCCGACCGCCGACGGCGCTGCCGCGCGCCAGGCCTGCAGAATACCATCCCGATCACGCTCCACTGCCGCCATGCTGTCCACAAGGCCGCAGAGAATCTCGACGAAGACCTGCCCGCGCTCAGGCGGCCATCCGAGCTCCACTTCCAGGGATGTCGCCCCGGAGGCGACGTCAAGCGGATATACCGCGTGTCGCAGATTGATCCCGACGCCAATGATCGCCGCTTGCGCTGGAGCGCCGATAGACAGACCTTCTGCGAGGATTCCAGCCACCTTGCGGCCACCGATCAACACATCATTCGGCCATTTGAGATCGGTGGAAAGACCTGTCGCCTTCAGGACCCCGATGTGGACGCCCACGCCAGCCGCGAGCGTCACGATGGGAAGGGCGGAGGCGTCGAGAGCTGGCCGTGAGACCAACGAAAAGTACAGACCCGCGCCAGGCGGCGAGTACCAGGTGTGACCACGCCGGCCCCGACCAGACGTCTGCTCATCCGCCCCGATGACCAGGCCGGCCGGCGCGCCCTCGGCCGCCAGACTCGCGGCGACATTCATCGTCGACTCCACGCTCGGCAGCCACCGGACATCGACGAGGATGTCTGGCCGCCATCGCCTCAAGATGTCGAGCGCCGACGCAACGTCCTCCGGCAAGCTGGTCACAGCGGTTCCAACTCGAGGCTGAGATCGGCGGCGGGGGCCGAATGCGTCAAGGCACCAATGGATACATACTCTGCGCCGGTCGTCGACAGCTCGGCAATGCGATCGAGGGTGACCCCGCCCGAAATCTCGACCTCCGCCCGGCCGTCAATTCGACGTATCGCCTCGCGAATGTCGTAGGTCGTGAAGTTGTCCAACAGAATCCGTGACACGTTCAGCGCCAGCACGACGTCGAGCTCCTCGAGCGTCTCGACCTCGACTTCCAACGACAGTCCCGACGGGTTGGTCAGCGCACGAGCCACGGCTTGCCGGACCCCGCCGGCCAGCCGTTTATGGTTGTCCTTGACCAGCAGAGCCTCATCCAGTCGTTGACGATGATTGGTCCCGCCACCGCATCGCACGGCGTATTTCTCAAGCGCTCTCAGCGTTGGCGTCGTTTTGCGCGTGTCGAGGATCGTGATGCGCCCACCCGCCTCGTGTACGCAGCGAGCGGTGAGGGTAGCGATACCGCTCAAGCGTTGAAGGAAGTTGAGCGCCGTCCGCTCGGCGGCCAATAGCGCCCGCGCTCGGCCAGAGACCAACGCCACCACGTCGCCCGCTTGAACATGGGCGCCGTCGCCCCACCTCACCTCGAACACCGAAGCGGGGTCCAATTGATGGAACACTTCGGCGGCGACATCTACGCCCGCGACAACGAGCGGCGATTTCGCGACCAGGCTTCCTCTCGCCTGCTGTACTTCGTCGATCGTCGCCCGACTGCTGGCGTCACCTTGTCCGAGATCCTCCTCGAGCGCGCGGCGAACGAGATCGCGGTAGGCCTCCGGCCCCAGCGCCTGCGCGGCCATCAGCCCTCGGCTGGCTTCGGGGTGATCGACACGCCGAATTGATCGGGCAGGCTCACCGGCATCAGGGTCAGCACATCGGCGCGTGAAGCCGCTCTCAGGTCGCGTTCGACCAGTCGCAGGGAGCGAATCTCGGCCTCGGTCGACCGATACTCGACGGCCAGCACGGGAGTTCCGACCGAGAGTTGGCTCTGGGTTTTCCCCTTGCGAATGTCCGACAAGGCGCCGGACAGGTAGCTCATCGCCTGCTGCGCGTCCTCGTCCTCGCCGGACACGGCCAGGACCTCGTCGCGTGTTGGCCAAGCGGCACGATGGATCGATCCGGGTTGCCACCACGACCACACTTCTTCGCTTGCGAAGGCCAGATAGGGCGCAAGCAGCCGCAGCATCACCGGCAGCGCGGTCCGCATGGCGGTGGACGCCGACGCCGCAGCGCTCGGTCCGAAATCGCCGTATCGACGCGACTTGGCGGCCTCGACGTAGTTGTCGCAGAAATCCCAGAAGAACGACTCGGTCTTGGCAAGCGCCTTCGCGTATTCGTATTGGTCGAGCTCGGCGGTTACCTCTTCCACAACGTGCGCGAGGTTGATCAGCATGCCGCGATCGAGCGCCTCGGTCACCGGCCCCTCGATCGCGTCGCCGGCGAGCACGAATTTCGCGACGTTCAAGACCTTGATCGCGAGCTTGCGCCCAATCTTCATCTGACCGACGTCGAACGCGGTGTCGACGCCCGGGCCGCCACGAGCGGCCCAATAGCGAACACCGTCAGATCCGTACTCCTGCAGCAGGCCGAGCGGCGTCACGACGTTGCCTTTCGACTTCGACATCTTCTTGCGGTCGGGGTCGAGCACCCATCCCGAGATTGCCGCGTTGGTCCACGGAACGGAGTCGTTCTCATAGTGCGCTCGAAGCACGGACGAGAACAGCCATGTCCGAATGATGTCGTGCGCCTGTGGCCGGAGATCCATCGGAAACGTGCGCGCGACGATGTCGGGGTCCGACTCCCACTGCGACACGAGCTGCGGCGAGATCGACGAGGTGGCCCACGTGTCCATCACGTCGGGATCACCAACGAACCCGCCGGGCACTCCGCGTTGTTCGGCGCCAAATCCCTCAGGCGCATCCGTTGACGGATCGATCGGCAGGCGCGAGTCGTCTGCAAGAATCGGACGAGCGTAGTCGGTCGTTCCGTCGCGGCGTAGCGGATACCACACGGGAAACGGCACCCCGAAAAAGCGCTGCCGGCTGATGCACCAATCGCCCGTGAGGCCGTTCACCCAGTTCTCGTATCGAGCCCGCATATAGTCGGGGTGCCACTGGATCTGGCGCCCGCGCTCGAGCAGCTCGTCGCGAGACTCGATCGTTTTGATGAACCACTGTCGACTGGTGACGATTTCGAGCGGCCGATCGCCCTTCTCGTAGAACTTCACGTGATGGGTCATCGGTTTGGGGTCGCCTTTGAGATCGCCGCTCGCGCGAAGCAGCTCGACGATTTTCGCCTGCGCCTTCTTTGCCGAAAGGCCAGCCAGCTGATCGTAGGCGTGTTGCGCGTGGCCGGCGTCGATCGACTCCCAGCCCGGGCTTCCCCACCTTACCGGTCCGAGCGTGCCGTTGGGTTGCACGATCGCTCGAACCGGGAGCTTCAGCTCACGCCACCAGGTGACATCGGTGATGTCGCCGAAGGTGCAGACCATCGCGATGCCGCTGCCCTTCTCGGGATCGGCCAGCGCATGTGCCTTCACCGGCACACGGGCGCCGAAGAGCGGTGTCGTCACTTCGGTGCCAAACAGCGGTCGGTACCGCTCATCGCCGGGATGAGCGACGAGGGCCACGCATGCGGGAATGAGCTCCGGACGCGTGGTCTCGATGAGCACTTCGCCACCATCAGCGAGGGCGAAGCCGACGCGATGATAGGCGGCCGGCTGCTCGCGATCCTCCAGCTCCGCCTGCGCGACCGCGGTACGAAAGTCCACGTCCCACAGCGTGGGCGCTTCCACCTGATAGGCCAGACCACGCCGCAACAGCCTGAGGAACATGAGCTGCGAGAGTCGCTGTGCCGGCTTACCGATGGTGGCGTAGGTCATCGACCAGTCCACCGACAGCCCGAGATACCGCCACAGGTGTTCAAACGCCTTCTCGTCCTCCACCGTGAGCCGGGTGCACAGCTCGATGAAGTTCGGACGCGACACCGAGATGGGCTGCTTCCTCAGCTTCTCGCCCCTCGACTCCGCTCTGGGCGACCCTGAGCCTGCCGAATGGGTCGGCGGCACAAACGACGGGTCGTACGGCAACGACGGATCGCAGCGCACGCCGAAGTAGTTCTGCACGCGCCTCTCGGTCGGCAGGCCGTTGTCGTCCCATCCCATCGGGTAAAACACTTCCTGGCCGCGCATGCGCTGAAAGCGGGCGATGATGTCGGTGTGGGTGTAGGAGAAGACGTGTCCGACGTGAAGCGAGCCGCTTACCGTCGGCGGCGGCGTGTCGATCGAGTACACCTGGGCACGTGAGCGCGTGCGGTCGAACCGATACGTCCCTTCGCGCTCCCAGCGTTCGGCAAGAGTCTCTTCCAGACCCTCTAGGGCTGGTTTATCCGGCACTGACATGGATCAGTATTGTCGTCTACTCGCGGTCGGCCTGGGTGCGGATGCGCTCGATTTCTTCGCGGACGAGTCGCTCTGACGTCTCTGACGCCACTCGACGCACCTCTTCACGCAGCCGGTCGCCGAGGACGCCGGCCGCGAGCTTGTCGGCCACACGGCGGGCGATCTCCTCGATCTGCGCGTCGGTGAGCTCGGCGGCGGATACCGACGTCCCGGATCCAGGCCCGCCGAGGACGAACTGCAGGTCCACTTCGCGTGGGTGTTTCGCCTCCTCCGCCAGGGTTTCGGGCAGCACGAGGTCGTCAATCCTCGGAGGCGGCTTTCGCGACGGGAGCTTGAAGTCGGATGAATCGGTTTCGGGGGCGGCGTGTCCGGTCGGCGTCGGTTCCGCGAAGCGGCTCATCTTCAGTCCAGCGAGCTCGTCATCCGGCTTTCCGAAGATGCGTTTGAACACGCTCGATCTCCATCACCCTTGTTGACGCACGCGCGCGTTCGCGTTGATGAACTCGACAATCTGCTGCATCGGCGTGCCGGGGAGGAAGATCCCTTGTATCCCCATGGCTTGCAGCTTGGGCACGTCGACGTCGGGAATGATGCCGCCCACGACCACCTGGACGTCGTCGAGCCCCTTCTCCTTGAGCAGCGCGACGACTCGAGGGCAGATGTGCATGTGCGCACCCGACAGGATGGACAGCCCGATCACGTCGGCGTCTTCCTGTAGCGCCGCACTCACAATCTGTTCTGGCGTTTGCCGCAACCCGGTGTAGATCACTTCCATTCCCGCATCGCGCAACGCCCGCGCAATCACCTTTGCTCCGCGGTCATGACCATCGAGCCCCGGCTTCGCGATCACGACTCGTATCTTCGAACTCATCAGACCTTTCGAGTGAATCTCGATGCGCTCGATGCGCCCTCGTGAACTGAAACTTGAAACTGAAACTTGAAACTTTAACTGTGAACTTTTCAACTTCTAAACTTTGAACTTAGTGCCCCTCAGATCACCGGCACCTCCTCGTACTCTCCCCACACGTCCCTGAGCGCATCGCACATTTCGCCGACTGTCGCGTACGCGCGGACACAATCCAAGAGTGGCAACATCGTGTTGCCGCGTCCACGGGCGACCGCACGAAGGTCATCGAGCGCCCGGGCCGCGCGGTCGTTGTCTCGAGTTCTCTTGAGCTCGGCCAGGCGAGTCAGCTGCGTCTCGGCCGTTGACTCGTCGAGGTAGAGAATCTCGATCGGCTTCTCGTCCTGCTGCACGAAGTCGTTCACGCCGACGATGAGCTTCTCGCGACGTTCCACGGATTGTTGGAATTGGTAGGACGCCTCGGCAATTTCCTTTTGTGGGTAGCCGAGCTCGATGGCCTCGACCATGCCACCCATGCCGTCGATGGTGTTCCAGTACTTCAGCGTCCCTTCCTCCATGTCCCGGGTCAGCCGCTCGACGAAGTACGACCCGCCCAACGGATCCACGACCGACGTGACGCCACTCTCGTGCGCGATGATCTGCTGCGTCCGCAGCGCAATGGTGGCCGCTTCCTTCGTTGGCAGCGCCAGCGCCTCGTCGAGCGAGTTCGTGTGCAGCGAGTTGGTGCCGCCCAACACCGCCGCCAGGGCCTGCAACGCGGTTCGAACGACATTGTTGTAGGGCTGTTGCGCCGTCAGTGAGACGCCGGCGGTCTGCGTGTGGAAGCGGAGCTGCCACGATCGAGGGTTCTTGGCGCCGAATCGATCGCGCATCGTCTCGGCCCACAACTTCCGGGCCGCGCGGTACTTCGCGATCTCCTCGAAAAAGTCGCTGTGAGAGTTGAAGAAGAACGAGATGCGCGGGACGAAGTCGTCCACATCGAGTCCGGCGTTGACGCCGTACTGCACGTACTCGATGCCGTCACGGAGCGTGAAGGCCAGCTCCTGGAGGGCCGTGGAACCCGCTTCGCGGATGTGATAGCCGCTGACCGAGATCGTGTTCCACCTGGGCACCTCTCGGGCGCAGAACGCAAAGATGTCGGTGATCAACCGCATCGAGGCGCGGGGCGGGAAGATGTATTCCTTCTGCGCGATGAACTCTTTGAGGATGTCGTTCTGAATCGTGCCCGAGATCGCGCGCCAGTCCGCGCCCTGCTGTTCGGCCACCACCAGGTACATGGCCAGAATCATCGGCGCCGGGGAGTTGATCGTCATCGAGGTCGTGATGTCAGCCAGTGGAATGCCGTCGAAGAGGCGCTCCATATCAGCCAGCGAGACGACACTCACGCCGCATTTGCCGACTTCCCCGAGCGAGAGCGGATGATCGGGATCGCGTCCCATGAGCGTGGGCAGGTCGAATGCGACACTCAGACCAGTGCCGCCGGCGGCGATCAGATCCTTGTAGCGTTGGTTGGTCTCCTCGGGCGTGCCGAAGCCAGCAAACTGGCGCATCGTCCAGAGCTTCCCGCGATAGCCAGTGGCGTGAATGCCGCGAACGTAGGGATAGTCGCCCGGTTGCCCGATATCGCGAAGGGAATCGATCCCACTCATGTCCTCGGCGGTGTAGAGCCGATTCACGGCACGGCCGGAGATCGTCGTGAATGGTCCGGAACGCTCTGGCGATTTCTTCAGTGTGGGCTCGAGCACCTCGCGCTGCCAGCGCTCAGTCGGGGTTTCCGCGTGAATCGTGCTCTTCATCTGACATTGATTATAAGGCTCGCGCCCTCAGGGGCTCGCCGCTTCGCGGCTCGTTGGCTCGGCCGCGTTCGCGGCCTCGTGGGACCGATGGGCTCGCGCCTTCCGCCTTCGCAAATGCTTCCGCCTTCGCAGATGCTTTGGCGGACCGCTGTAGCTTTAGCGGAGGCTGGTCGGCGCTCGTGGGAATTTGTGCGCAGTGTGCCGCTCAGCAATTGCATTTCCTACCGAGCGAAGCGAGGCCCATCCGTCCCAGGAGCGAGCGAAGCGAGCGAGCTTACGAGGCGCGAAGCGCCGAGCCTTGATTGACATTCCCGTCTGGGCGACGGTACTTTGGGTCGTTTGGACTTTTCGCTCGAGAGCGTCAGGTGCAACGAGTGCGTCTGATGCGGAGGCAACCCTTCAGGGTTGCGTGACGGCAACATCGCCGATGCGTCGAGCAGCGAGGAACGGATGGCCGACAAAGGCAGTGTGTTTGGCGCGATGCTCCAGGAGTTCGAGGTCGCGGCCCGTATTCTCGACCTCGACCCCGGTCTGTGGGAGATCCTCACGCACCCCAAACGCCAAATCATCGTCTCGTGTCCCGTGCAGATGGACAACGGCGAGATCAAGGTCTTCACGGGGTACCGTGTGCAATACAACGTAACGCTCGGACCCGCCAAGGGCGGCATCCGCTACCATCCAGGCGTCACGCTCGACGAAGTCACGGCTCTCGCGGCATGGATGACGTGGAAGTGCGCCGTCGCCCAGCTGCCGTTTGGCGGCGGCAAGGGCGGCGTGACGTGCGATCCCACCAAGATGTCGCCGCGCGAGCTCGAGGCGCTCACACGCCGCTACACCGCCGAGATCATCGACGCCATCGGGCCCGAGAAAGACGTTCCCGCGCCCGACGTCAATACCAATGAGCAGATCATGGCGTGGTTCTCCGACACGTACTCGATGCACGTCGGCCACACATCGACAGCCGTGGTCACCGGTAAACCCGTGGAGATGGGTGGTTCGCTGGGACGACGCGAGGCGACGGGACGTGGTGTCATGATCGTCGCGCGTGAGTCGGCGAAGCATCTCGGCTTCGAACTGAAGGACTCGCGCGTCGCCATTCAGGGCTTCGGCAATGTTGGCTCGATTGCCGCCCAGCTCATGTGTGACGAGGGCGCGAAGATCATCGGGGTCACCGACTGGAAGGGCGGCGTCTATAACCCCAAGGGATTAGACATCCCGGAGCTGACCGAGCACACGCTGAAGCACAAGACGGTGGCCGGCTTCTCAGACGCCGATCCCCTGGCCGGACCCGATGTCTTCAAGCTGGATGCCGAAATTCTGATCCCCGCCGCGCTCGAGAATCAGATCACGATGGACAACGTCAGCGAGATCAAGGCGAAGCTGATTGTCGAAGGCGCCAACGGGCCGACGACGCCGGAAGCCGACAATTACCTGCACGACCACGGCGCGTTCATCGTCCCGGACATTCTCGCCAATGCGGGCGGCGTCACCACCTCGTACTTCGAGTGGGTGCAGGACCGTCACGGGTACTTCTGGACCGAGAAGGAAGTGAACGAACGGCTCGAGCAGAAGATGGTCGAAGCCTTCGACGTCGTGCTGCATACCTCTCAGAAGTTCAAGGTCGACATGCGCACCGCAGCCTACATCGTTGCGATCAACCGGGTGGCGACGGTTACGAAAATGCGAGGGATGTATGCGTGACGACCGCCGCCAACCGCCAACCGACGACTAGCGACTCCCGACTCCCGAAAAACTCGACCGCGGGCCGACTCTCTCGTAGGTCGTGGGTCGTGGGTTGTTACGACCCGACCCTGAACGCCACCAGCTCGGTCGCGGCTTGGTGGCCCTCAGCCGCCGCCGATATCTCCAGGAGATATGGGCCGGCCGCGAAGTTCGCGAGCGGCAGATCGATCACATACGCATCGCCTGGGGCGGCGGGAGCCTGAGTGGGGATGTCCGCCATCTTGCCCCCCTGCTGATTCAGCATGCGCGCGGTCACCGTCACAGGTGACGATGCGGGCGCGGTCGCGTCAAAGCGAAGCAGAAGTCGATCGGTCCGCCGAAATTCGCGCGCCGCGGTTGGTTTGGCATTGGGGTCAGCCAGCAGGGCCTGAAACTCTCGCGCCGTCCGGCCGAACCACACACGCGGCGTCGTCACCATCACTTCCGGCGCGTTGAGATCCGGGATCGTGAGCTCGCGGTTTTCGCTGTCGAGGGTGCTTGTGCCATCCCCTTCGACAACGATGCGAAGGTCGAGCTTGCCCGGCTTCGCTTCAAAGCTGACCGCGGCACCGGCGCCCGGAGCCGCCAGATCGCTCGGCACTCTGCCCCGATACACGATGTCGCCCGCCGAATTGGTCGCCAGCAGCGAGACGCGCCTCGCTTCGTCGCGCTTGACGCCCGGCACGGCCGAAGTGGGTTCCCACAGGAACGTGACCTTGGTCAGTCCGTCGGCGCCGCGAGTGGTGCCGATCCAGTCACGCGTCAACCGATGTTTTCCGCCGGACGCGATCGTCGCCAGTGCTTTCGTGACCGCCGGTGGCGGTCCCGGTTTGGCCGGCGACGAGGCGCGCGCGACCTCCTCTGTCGTCATCGCCCAGTAACCCTTGCGCGCTCGGACCTGAACGCCCGACCGCTTCACCCGGACTTTGATCTCGTGGAACTTGCCGTCCTGCGGGGCCTGCGTCGAGTTATAGCCCAACAGGTAGTACGCGCTCGAGTCGCGAATGATCTGCTTCATGCCGGCCGCAAGATCGTTCCGGTTGACGATGGCCCGACCGTCCGTGTTTTCGGCCAGCGTGCGCAGCGTGTCCATCGTCGAGTTCAGCGCGGTCTGACTCGTGGTCATCGAGATGTTCTCGCTGATGTCGAACTCACCCGCGCTCAGCCCTCGAGGATCGACCGCATAGATCGACGTGTTGTTGCGGTTGGCCGCATCGAAGACGTCGCGCATCTCTTGCGCCACGTCGGTCTCCGCCATGAAGCGCGCCCGGTCTTCCATGGGGTTGTTGTCGCCGGCGAACGGATCCCTTCGGGCGGGGTTGTCCACGAGTCCCGGCATGCCGGCTATGGCATTGCGCATTTGCGGAGGCAAGAGCGAGGTGTAGCCCTCGCTGACCAGGATCACCGACTTGCGGCCTTCGCGAAGCGACCCGAGCTTGTGAGAGATGGCGCGCAGCGCCGACAAGGAAACCTGGCGCCGGATGACTTCAACCACTTCGGTCGGGAACCGGTAGACGTACTGGCGCTCGAGATCGTTCTTCGGCTCGTAGTCGAACTTCCGTCCGACGAACTTCTCGATCGTATTGATGACGCCCTGATGATTTCGCGTCAGGACGACGGCGTCGATCGGCGTGAGCGGATACATCACCGCGATCAGATCGTTCGGGCTGAGCTGGGTCGAGATGAACTCGACGAGCGGCCGCCTCACGGCCATGCTCGTGCCGAGGCGCACGTGGTAGTCGTCCAGCAGGAACACGAAGATGCGCGAGTTCTCGTCCGCAGCCGCGGTCTCTTCGTCGGTCCGTGTTCGAATCGTGCGCTGCGCATACGCCGGCGCGATGGTGTCGATCTTGACCAGGCGGAACGTCTCGACCGCTTGCGGCTTGTTGTCTTCAAACACCTCGAAGTCGGTCTGCTTCAAGTCGGAAACGGGATTTCCCTGCCGATCGGTGACGATGGCGTCGACGCGGACGAAGTTGATGCCGGTCTTGAAGACGGGCTGTTCCCCAGGTGCCGGCTGGGTCTGCTGT
>JBOGIV010000232.1:0-26074 GCA_050747925.1 Vicinamibacterales bacterium | reverse complement strand
CGGTGAGATCACGCCCGCGGCCACCGGCCGGATGATCGAAGGCATCGAGAAAAAGACGATCGCGTCTGTGGCGAGCTGCGAGGCCATGCTTCGCATGATGCGGGCGCAGCAAGCCGGCCAGCGGCGGCTCAACCATTTCATTCAAGTCCCCGTGGCGCACAAGACCGGCGACTTCCCGCCCGTGCTCGCCAACGACGTCGGCGTGATCTACGCGCGTTCGGGACCCATCGTCGTGGCGTTTCTCGGCAACGCGATTCAGGGGTCATACGGCGAGGCGGAGGACAAGATCGGCCGCTTCGCCCAACGCCTGGTGGACTACTTCGATTCCAAGTGAAGACCACGAACAGGCCACAGAGGCACAGAGACTCAGAGAACGATTTGGTTAGAGCCCATATGCGTAGCCATTGCATTGAAAACCGTTTGATGAAGTTTGCTCTGTGTCTCTGTGTCTCTGTGGCCTGTATGTTGGTCGCCGGCGCACAGGAGCCGGAGCTCTGGCCCGGCGCGAAGTACGACCCGGCGATCCCGGCGCTCAAACAGGTTGTGGGGCACGAGCCGGGCACAGCGATCACGACGCCCGATCAGATCGCGCAGTACCTGCAAGCCCTGCAGAAGGCGGCGCCGACGCGAACGCGGCTCATCGAGTACGCGCGCACCTGGGAAGGCCGGCCGCTCTGGCTGTTCGTAATCGGGAGCGCCGATCGCATTGCGAAACTCGATCAGGTGAAGGCGGACATGCAGCGTCTGGCCGATCCGCGGAATCTGTCGGGGAGCGAGGCCGATCGCCTCGTGCGGGAGCTTCCCGTCGTGGTCTGGCTCGTTCACGGCGTCCACGGGAACGAGATCTCGTCGGCTGATGCGTCGCTGATGGAGGCGTATCACTTGCTTGCCGCGCAGGGCGACGATGGTGTGAACGCTGTTCAGCGCGAAGCGCTGGTGCTGATCGATCCGATGCAGAACCCCGACGGGCGCGCGCGGTTCATCTTTCAGAATCAGCAGGGGAGAGCCGCCGCGCCGGACCCGACGCCGTATAGCGCCGAGCACGACGAGCCGTGGCCGGGGGGCCGGACGAATCACTACCTGTTCGACATGAATCGCGACTGGTTTGCGCAGTCGCAGCCGGAGACCCGTGGACGTATCACGATCGCGCTCGAGTATCAACCGCAAGTGACCGTGGACCTCCACGAACAAGGTGGCGACAACGCCTACTATTTCGCGCCGCCCGCCGAGCCTCTCAACCCCCACAACACGAAGAGTCAGGTCGCGTCCTGGGAACTGTTCGGGCGGGCCAACGCCGCGAGATTCGACGAGCGCGGCTGGGCTTACTCCATCCGCGAGGTGTACGACGCCTTCTATCCAGGCTATGGGGATTCGTGGCCGACGATGATGGGGTCGATCGGGATGACGTACGAGCAGGCGTCGGCCCGAGGACTGACGTTTGCCCGAAGCGACGGCATGACGCTGACCTATCGCGACGGCGTGATGCACCACTTCAATGCGGCCGTCACGACGGCGATCACGGCGGCGCGCCATCGCGAGCGGCTCCTGCGCGACTACCTCGAGTTCCGCCGCTCGGCCATCGCCGAAGGCGAGAAGGGGCCCATTCGCGAGTACCTTCTGATTCCCGGTCAGGATCCATCGCGAGCCGACCGGCTCGCGCGCACCCTTGCGACACAGGGCATCGAAGTCCGCCGGGCGGACGAGTCGGTGAGACTCGGATCGCGGACGCTTCCGTCTGGCGCCTACCTCGTGTCCAACGCACAACCGACCGCGCGGATGGCACGCAATCTCCTCGACCCCAAAACCGATCAATCGGCGGAGTTCGTCAAGCGGCAGGAAGAGCGCCGCAAGATGCGGCTCAACGATCAGATCTACGACATCACGGCGTGGAATCTGCCGATGCTCTTCGATGTGGAGCTGGCGACCAGCGCCGACGAAATCTCCGCTAAGAGCACGCCGGTGCCTTCGCAGTACGAGGCGCAGCCGCCGCCGCGGCCACTTCCGCCGTCCAAGCTTGGCTACCTGCTGCCGTGGGGATCCGCTGCCGCTGGGCTGTCAGCAGACGCGATGGCCACCGGCATCCGCATTCGCAGCGTTGGCGGAAGCTTCACCCACAACGGTCGCAAGTACCCGATCGGCACTGCGCTCATCAGGAACGCGGAGAACTCCGCCGATCTCAACACGCGCCTCGGCGCACTGGCCGCGAAGCACGGTGTCGAGATCGTCCCGATCGACTCATCGTGGGTTGATGAAGGCACGTCGCTTGGCAGCAACGACGTCGCTCCGCTCAAATCGCCAAAGGTCCTGTTGGTGTGGGACGCGCCCACATCGACGCTGTCAGCAGGATGGACGCGGTACGTCCTGGAGCGTCGCTTCGGTCAGAGGGTGACCGCCGTCCGCACCGGCTCGCTCGGTCGCGCCACCTTCTCGGACTTCGATGTCGTGGTGATGCCGTCGGCCAACTTCGGCACTCAGATCAACGAGGGCGTCCTCAATCGACTGAAGGATTGGCTCCGTGCAGGCGGCACGCTGGTGACCATGGCCGAGGCGACGAGATGGGCGACAGGATCAAGCGTCGGGCTGCTCGAAACGACGGCGTTGCTGAAGGATGGGCGACCGGACGTGCCGCCTTCTGGGGCTGGTGGGGCTGGTGGGACAGCTGCGTCGGGCGGGGCTGGTGGGGCTGGTGGGTCGGGTGGGGGAGCAGGTGGCAGCAACGCCCCGAAGCCCGCCGAGTTCGATTACGACAAGGCGATTCAACCCGATCGTGAGCGGCCAGCCTCGCAGCCGGGTGCGATTCTTCGCGTCACGCTCGACACGAATCATTGGCTGACGGCCGGCAGCGACGGCGAGACGCAAGTGATGATCGAAGGACCGCGGGTGTTTGCGCCGATCAAGCTGGACAAGGGGCGCAACGTCGGCGTCTACGCTACGAAGGACAAGTTGATCGCTTCGGGCCTGATCTGGCCGGACGCGCAGGATATCCTCGTGCAGAAGGCGTTTCTCATTCACCAGCCCTTTGGCCAGGGACACGTGATTGGCTTTGCCGAGGATCCGAACTATCGTGCGTTTGCCGAATCGACGATGCTGTTGTTCATGAATGCGGTGCTGTTGGGACCAGGCTATTAGACGAAAGAACGCGGAGATGCTTTCGTGTGACAAACTGCTCCGCGGCTCCGTGTCTCCGCGGCCTACGTTCGTTTACGGAGAAGACGATATGAAACGCCACTCGCAGAACGCGCTTCGCATATTTGTCCTTTCGGCTCTGTGTCTCTGTGTCTCTGTGGCCCCGTACGTCTCGGGCGCTACGTACATCACGAGCGCAGCCGAGGGACGCTATTTCCCACCACCGGGTGCGTGGGCGAAGAAGGCGCCAGCCGAGCTCGGCATGGATCCCGCGAGACTCGCCGAAGCGGTCACCTACGCGCAGAGCCGCGAATCGCGTCGCGAGATGGACTTCTCCGATCAAGAGCGCATCTTCGGGACGCTCCTGGGATCGGTCCCCACCCGTCGCGCGAAGACGAATGGTGTCGTGATCTACAAGGGCTATGCGGTGGCGGAGTTCGGCGACTCGACCTGGGCCGACCCGACGTACTCGGTGGCCAAGAGCATGTTGTCCACGGTGGCGGCGATTGCGATGCGCGACGGCATGGTCACCGACCTCGACCAGACGGTCGGCTCGTTGGTGAAGGACGGCGGATACGATTCGCCGCGCAACGTGCAGGTGACGTGGAGGATGCATCTCCAGCAGGAGACCGAGTGGGAAGGCGAGATGTGGAGCAAGAAGGACGACTTCGTCGGCACGAAGGCGTTTGGCGAAGGCGAGCGCAAGCCTCGCGAGCTGGCTCGGCCCGGCACTCACTATGAGTACAACGACGTGCGCATCAATCGACTCGCGCTGTCGCTGTTACGCGTCTTCAAGAAGCCGGTGCCCGAGGTCTTCCGCGACGAGGTCATGGACGTGATCGGCGCGTCCAACGCCTGGAAGTGGGTGCCCTACCACAACAGCTACGTGAGCATCGACGGCCGTCAGTTGCCGTCGGTGAGCGGCGGTACGCGATGGGGCGGCGGCGTGTGGATTCACTCGTGGGACATGGCGCGCTTCGGGTATCTGTGGTTGCGCGGCGGCAAGTGGGGCGAGAAGCAGGTGCTGCCCGCCGCGTACGTCCAGGCGGCCGTGAACCCGAGCACGCACGGACCCGACTATGGCTACCTGTGGTGGCTGAACACGGCCGGCAAGAACTATCCGGGCCTGCCGACGAATGTGTACGGCGCGCGCGGCGCCGGCAGCAACACGATAACGATCTCGCCCAATCACGACCTCGTGGTCGTCTGGCGCTGGCACGCGGGGAACGAGGCGGAGTTGGTGAAGCGGGTGATCGCGGCGATTAAGTCGTAGAGGCGGGCCCGCCTTCCCGCGCGCATTTTGCGCGCCGGTCCGTCTCTCCTACGGTCCCGTTCGGGGCCGGTCGTTCCGGGGGGAACCCGGGGGGCCGGCGCGCAGCTGGAGCCGTTCCGGCCCGGACTCCGAACGGGATCGTTTTCCTCTTGATTCCTATTGAGTCGCATCGGCCGACTCGCCGATAATCGCGCCGGCCTCTTGAGCCCCCCGGGGGGCCGATGAATTGCGTCCAATGCGACGAATCACTTTTTGCGGGGACCTGTGTCGTTCGCGCCCGCTGTGGCCGCGCAACTCCTGCGCAACCCTAAGTCCCACCTGCAAAGCGCTGGCAGTCTCATACTGCTTTTTGTGATCCGCTCCCAAGCGCCTATCCCCAATGCGCTCGAATAGCGCTTCGAGAGCCGCTTGATTGTTGACGATACCCGCCTCGAGGAATTCGCGCACATGTTGGAGCTCGTGCGCGAGGACGCTGGTTTGTTGATCACGCGACATCCCTTTGATCAAAAGCACGCGGAGATATCGAGATCCGGAGCCTCCATGCAGCAAGCATCCCCGCATGCCGTTCGCTAGCGTCCGCACGCGTTCGACATAGACGAACAGGTCCCACCGTTCGATATTGTTCACGAGCTCCGCAAACGTCGGTGACCGACGGTAACCGTCCTGAATGGTCGCGAGAACGACGGTTTCCGTGCTCCTCAGCCTCTTCAACACGATCGTATCGGGCGCTGGGCCTTCAGGTTTGGCGTCGCCCGATGTCGGGTTGGCCAAATGAGTATCGGTATCGATAATGGGCCGGGTCTGCGCCCGAGCCAGCTGCACCGCGGCGAAGCTGCATAGGAACATGCACAACAGCTCGCGCGATGTCCTGCGCCGACGTAAGCAACTCGACTTGGACATCGTGTTCGTCTCCTAGGGGCCGGAGACGGACCGATGCGCGCGTTTTCAAATGAACGCGACCTTCACCATTCCGTGCGGGCTGCGCTTTTCTCGGCCGGGTTCCCCGGTTGCTGCGAATTCGCTGACCACGGCCGTCAAAACGGTGGTGGTGATCGTCCCTCCTTACCGGACGCCCAGTGAGAACGGGACGTCATGAAGATCGGTCCTTTCGAAATCCTCGAGACCCTCGGCGGAGGGGGCAGCGGCATCGTCTATCGAGCCCGACATGAGACTTTGGGCCGCGTTGTCGCGGTCAAGCAGCTCAATCGCCACGTCCAAGAGGGCGACCGCACGTTCGAGCGCTTCCGGCGTGAGGCCCAAATCATGGCGGCCATCAGGTCGGACCATGTCGTCACGTTGTACTCCTACCAGGTCGTCGACGGGCGGCCGCTGCTGGAAATGGAGTGCCTCGAGCGAGGCAGCCTCGAACGCGTGATGAACCAGGGTCCGATTGACCTGGACTCGGGCCTTCGAATCATCGAAGAAATCCTTTTCGGCCTGAAGGCTCTCCACAGCGCCGGCATCGTCCATCGTGATGTCAAACCCGCCAACGTCCTCCAGGACGAAAGCGGTCGGTACAAGCTCACCGACTTCGGGCTGTCGGTCCTCGAAAGCGACGTCAAGCCCACGCTGGAGGCCGCGACCATTCGCTATGTGGCGCCCGAGTGCATTTCGGAAAACCCGTCGTGTGACTTCCGATCCGATCTCTATTCGGTCGGCATGGTGGCGTACGAAGCTCTGCTTGGTGGACCGGGATTCTTTGCGGCGTTTCCGCATCTCAGTCCCGCAGCGGCGTTCGGCGCGAAGTGGCTGAGCTGGCTCAAGGACAAGGACACCGAAGCCACGCCACTTCACGTCCTGCGTCCAGACATTCCGGTGCCTTTGTCGCAGCTCGTCGCGCGCTTGATGGCAAAGGATCCCGAGCGGCGGTACGGCTTGGCGGAAGCCGCGCTCGAGGCATTGAGCGCGCTCGGATCGTTGTCAGTTCCTCGCGTCGACCGTGGTGCGGGAGCGCACGCCTCGGGTGCGGCGACTCGGCCGCAGGTTGCGACGACCTCATCACGCAAGAAGCTTCCTCATATCGTGGCGATGTCGGTCGGTGGAATCGTCCTTGCGATCGCGGCCGTGGTGTTTGGGGCTCGCATGCGCGCACCCAAACCCGTCGCGAAGCCTCCGATCGCGACGCCTGACGCACCGGTAACCGCTACCGGGAGGCTGGTCGCGCGCGTGACAGATGAGAGGGGGCAGGTGCTCTCTGGCGTCTCGATGAGGTTGCTGCCTGGTGGACGCGTCGCAAAGCCATCTGAAGATGGCTCATATATCGTCGATGACCTGGCCCCAGGCGACTACGAGATGACGGCCACGCTCGAAGGGTACCGGCTCGAACCGAAACACGTCGCCATCGCTGCGTCGGCTGACTCAAAGGAGACGGTGATTCTGAAAGCGGAGTCTCTGAAAGCCGACGCCTCGAGTCCGCCTCCTCCAGTTGAACCGCCGCGCAAGGTGATTGAAACGCCGGGCAAGGTGATCGACGTGAGCCAGGAGCAGCTGCGGCCGAATCCCACTCCACCTCCTGGCGGACTCCAGAAGCAGACTCCAGCGAATCACACGACGATTCCCTCGCCGCCAGGACAGAAGACGGAGAACGTTCAACCCCCGTCCCCTCCCAGACCGCAGGCCCCTCCATCACCGGCGGGCTCAATCCCGCCGGTCACACCTCCAGGGTCGCAAGCGCAGAAGTCTGAGCTGTCGAACGCACTGCTGGCTCGCCTCACTGCGATGGTGCGAGAGCGAAACATGTCGGTTGGGTTGCCGAAGGCCGTGTCCCTCGAGATGACGACTCGCCCGTCACCATTCCTCGGACGCGGGCTAACCGCTGACTATGTGGCAACGCTGCAAACGCCGTCAGATTACCGGACGTTCTCGGGCCAGCACCTCGGTTTCGCCGAGCTCACGCTGCGCGCCGAGGTGGTGAACAAGGCCGCAGAGGAAATCCTCGCCTACCTGACTTCACGAAAGCCCTAGCGCGTTTCGTCGCCATCACGTCGAACGGAAAAATCCGAATCCGTCCGTCTTCGATTGCGGGATGAGAATCGGTGAGTTTCACCACGATGAACGAGGCGCAGAGCAACTCGAATATGTCCTGTTGCTCGCAGCAGTCGTTCTGCCCCTGGTTGTAGCAGCGCGACTGCTGTGGGCGGTCCTGCTGTTCTTCTTCGGCCTCGAGTCGCTGGTGATCGACTTGCCCCTGTTTTGACGGCCTTCGAAAGGAGACATCGTGACCTTCAAGTTGCGTGAACTGCACACCGACGAGGTGGGCGCCGAAGAGGGAATGAACAAGTTGCTGATCTTCGCGATGGTGGCGTTGCCACTGTTGGCGCTGCTCATCTACTTCGGCAAGGACATCGTCACCTTTGCCACCGAACAGTGGGACTCCATTTTCGGCGACGGTGGCAACTCGGTTCCGACGACGTCGTAGCTCCGGCGCGACTCTTCGGCATTACGTCATGGATGCGTGTCTCGCCGTTCTGTTGGCCGCTTCGACGTTTACGGATCTCGCTCGCGGCCGGATCTACAACGCGATCACCTATCCGGCAATCGTCATCGGCCTGCTGTCCGCTGTCGTTCGCGGGGGACCAGAGCTGGTGTCTTCGGCTTTGGGCGCGTTGATCGGCGGCGCGACACTCTACGTGATGTTCGCGATCGGCAGCATGGGCGGTGGCGACGTGAAGCTCATGGCCGCGATTGGCGCGCTGAAGGGCGTGGCGTTTGTGTTGAGCGCGCTCTTCTATTCGATCTTCGCCGGCGGCGTCTTCGCTGCGCTCGCACTGATTTGGCGAGGCGAGATCGGCAGCGTCTGCGCCGATCTCGGAATGGTGCTGCGGCGAACCGCCGGATGGTCAACGCCTGGAGATCAGCAGCTGCAGCCCAAAGGCGGCTCGATGCCGTTCGGCGTCGCGATCGCCTTTGGAACGCTTGTGGCTCTTGCCTCCACCTCGACTTCGTAGCGGTGGTCAGATGACGAGCGAATCGTACGGCGTGCTTCGCTACGAGATCCTTCGACAGATCTGGCCTCTTGCTGTCGGACTGCTCGTCTCCACGCTCATGACCGTCGCGATCGGACGGTTCGCCATCGCCAGGCTGAAGTGGAGTGGGCTTCGCTCGCTGGGAACCCATGGCACGTCGGAAATGGAGTTCACCCTGGCCCTCCCAGTCTTTCTCACCAGCGCGCTCACGACCGTACAGCTCGCCTTGATGCTGAACGCGAGCCTGGTCGTGGACTACGCCGCGTATTGCGCGGCGCGAAGCGCCGCCGTGTGGGTGCCGCAGGATCTCCCCGACGAGCCAGCGGACATCATCGCCGATCCCAATGACGACGACGGGTCGGAAAAATGGACGCGCATTCGACGCGCGGCCACTCTCGCGGTCACTCCGATCTCGCCTCGCCTGTCGCGATTCCGATTCGGCTTCTCACAGCCGCCATCGGGCGATCCCGTTGATGGCGCTGCCCTGGCTCGTCTCGCCTCGGCGGGCACCGATTCGCTGGGTCGTCTACCGAATCTCGCGCAACTGGGCGTCGTGGTCGTCGACAAGTGGCTCTACGCGGCGCTGTTCACTGACGTCGCGCTCGAAGGCACGGATGGAGAGCCCGTCGTCGACTTTTCAACCACCCCAACTGTGACGGCGAGAGTCACGCACAAGTTCGAGATGGCAGTTCCCCTCGCCGGCGCATTGATCGGCGCGGCAGTGGGCGAGCGCTACCTGTGGCTGGTCGGTGGCTACTACGTCTCTCTCTCTGCGTCCTACACGCTGGTGCGGGCCAGGTCATGAGCGGACCGACCTTTTCGCCTCGCGGATCATTGATTGCGCGGCTGCACCGCGACGATGACGGCGCGATCAGTTTCCTAGGTGTGGTCGGTGCCGCGGCGTTTGCGTGCCTGTTGCTGCTGATCGTGAACACCGGCTACGCGACCAGCGGAAAAATCGAAATGCAGAACGCGGCCGACGCGACCGCGATTTCCGGCGCGACGTGGGTCGCACGAGGGTTGAACGTCATCTCCATGAACAACGTGACCCAGACGCAGCTGCTGGCTGTCGCGTTGATCATTCCCGCGCTCGACGATGCGATGACCGACGCAGAGCTTGTGCTCCAAGTCCAGGAGAAGGCGTGTCTGGCGCTCACCGTTGGGGCCCCCGCGTGCGTCGCCTTCATCCGGCTGCAGATCTCGCTGCTTCAGACACTTCATAGCTTCGTGCGTGCGGGCGCAGGGTTGGCGCGAAGGCCAAGTGGAGCGCTGTGGACGGCGATGAAAGTGTTGGAGGGCATCAGCGCCATCGTGTCAACGACGTTCGTCGGCCTCGCCGAGATCGAGGCCGATCGCATCGCCCGGCAGGATGGCGCCGACCTCGGCATGGTCGTTCCCGCCGGCCTTCGCCTCACCCTTCCGACTCGCAAGGGAGCTCTGCGCCCCGATTTGTGCGACCCGACTCTTGTCGGCAGTCCCTCTGAGGACAGCCGTGGCTATCACCCGCTTCTGGAGTACGACGTTGGCCAAGGACCCTTGGAGCTCTTCGCGCAGCGCGTGAAGTATCCCCTGTACTTCTTTGCGAACTCGTTCGTCACGATCTTCTTCGATGCGTTTCGCGACGCGAACTACAGGCAGCTCTGTGGCGGCTCTGGTCCGTCGCGTCCCGCCGAACGCGGAGTGAATACGCTGGCCGAGTGTCGCGCGGCTGGGGGCGGCACGGCAGTCTGGGCCGTCGTTCAGTACGAGACGAGGCGCTTTAGCACTCGTCAACCCGGCATCTCGATCACGGGTGATGGCGATCCGAAGCTCGCGGGACCGCCGCGATCGAATCCGCCCGTGAGACGTCCGTGCGGTTGGACGCCGACTGGCGTCCGGATTGGCAACGGGCGATATCGCTCGGTCCAGCAGATCACTGAACCAGCCGGGACAGACGCCAATGGAAACAACGTGTCGACGTATCGCTACACGTTCGAGGACTACATGTTTCTGTCGGCGGCGGTCCAGTCGCAGAGCAGCTCGAAGTCTCCCACGCCGACACAACCGCCATCGACGTCGGCGATCGCGAGTGACCCGAATCCCTACCTTCTTGAAGACACAGCCGAAGACGATCTCCGGTACCTCGCGGTGGTGTATCGGGTGCGAGATGTCTCGGTCGCGCCCAAGTTCTTCAAGTCGCCCCTTGGTGAACACCGCGTGGCCTACGCGCAGGCGCGTGTCTTCAACCCGACCTCGTTCGATCTGTTCACCCAAGACTGGCGCGTGACGCTCGAACCGGCCTCGCTCATCGAAGACGGATCGTTGCTGACGGTTCTCGCCAGTCCCATCGGCAACCTCGGCAACGTCCGAAACATACCAGCGCTCGATCGCTTCCAGCAGTTTTCCGGCGTCTTCGACCAACTGCGAAGCGACTTGAACATCCTTCGCTATCTCAACAACCACTGAGCCGCGCCGTGAAAGACCGTCTTCACCCGTTCACCTCGAATGCTCGCGGCGTCGCGATGCTCGAATTTGTGTTGATGCTGCCGTTCATCTGGACTGTCCTCGCACTGTCGTTCAGCTTCGGTGTGGCGTTTCTCGAAAGGCAACGGGCGATGGTGGCTGTCCGAGAGGTGGCGCTTCGTCACGAAGACGACGAGTTTCCAGACAGCGTCATTCAAGAGGTCGAAGCCGACACGCTCGAGGCTCGCTCACTCCGATCGGAGTTCACGTATGAGTCCGGCAGCGGCTCGTGTCCGCGGGACGGCGAAGCCGTCAATGACGCGGCGGCGCGTGGCGCCTTGGAACCGATCTTTCAATTCGTCGAACAGGTGTCTTCATCGCGGTCGTACCGCGTGCAGGCGACCGCACGGGAGCTCTCGAGCCCACTGACCGCTCCCGCCGTTCACACGATGTGCTACGCCATCGACGGTGGCACGTGGACGTCTGCCGAAACGGGAGGCGCCTTCGGACTCATCAAGAAGGCTGTCGGCAACGTGCTCGGCGAGATCGGGTCAGCGCTTTTCCGGAATTGAACGAAGAACCATGACGATACGAGTCGTACTCGGACGGATCTTGGCGAGCGGCACCATCGTGGTGGCCGCAACCGCGTTCCTCTACTTGGTCGGTCCACCGTCAACGGCCGTGTACGCCGACGTGCTCATGCCGTTGGCGCGGTCGGCGCCGATTCTCATGGACCTTGGCGCCGGGACATCGGCTCGTCGTGGCACGGTGCGCGTGAACGGGGGCACATTCGACTACGTCCTCGGTCATTCCCGGCTACCGGTTGACGACGTCCTCGATCGCTATCGGCGACGGTTGGCCTTGGGGACAACGGCCGGCCGTGCGAGCTCGACAATCCCACTGCATGTCTCTGGCAAAGATGTGGGCGTCGTGGCTGGCGTGTCGCTCGGCCGTCTCGATCGGCCAGAAGCGCTCGCCGATCGCCTTGCGACCGCCGCGTCGTCCAGGCGTCTCGTTGATCTCGCCGAGTTTCACGTGATTGCCGCTTACAAGCAGGACGGCACGGTCTTCATCGACTTCACGCCGGCGCCGACGGTTCGTCTCGATACGTTGATCCCAACCGGCTCCGACGACTCGCCTGGAGAGGATGTGTCCGGCGTTCATCGTCCACCCGGACTCCAGCGCTTGATGACCATCGAGCACGCGGACAGCAGCGATACAAGCCGCACGCTTGTGTATCGCTCGCACGACGCCCGCGCGTCGGTCGCGGACTTTCGGCGGGCACTTGCCGCAGCCGGCTGGACCGCCAACGGCGCGGTCACAGCCGTCGACGTTGGCCACTTCACCGACGGAAAGCGCGAGTTGTTTCTCGGTGGAGAGGGTACGGCCGTTGTCCTTGTCTACCGATCGATTCTCCCAACCCGACGATCATCATGAAGCCAAGAACGCTCCTTATCGCTGCCGGCACACTCGGCGTTGTCGCTGTCACTCTGCTACAGATGGAATCGTGGCGCTCGCAGGGCGGCACGGTTCACGTGTTCCGCGCCACTCGCGAAGTCAAACCACCGGCCACGCTCCGAGGCGCGTATCAGGTCGTGGAAATGCCGGCCAATACCTACGCGCCAATGTCGTCGCAAGTGCCGACGAGGGACCTCGAGCGTTGGGTCAGCAACACACCAGTTGTCCGGCCCGTGCACGTGGGTGAAACCATCACCTTCGACGCGCTGCAAAAGGCGGCTGACGAGGGCCTGCGAATCTCCCAGGGCATGCGCGCGGTCGGTGTGGACGTGCAGTCGGCGCAAGCCGTGGGGTATCTGGTCAGGCCCGGCGACTACATTGACATCATCGCCACCATTCCCGACCAGGACGTCGCGGTGACCAAGCATCTGCTGCAGGCCAAGCGTGTGCTGGCGGTGGATCAGCAGTACCGACTCGAGGACTCCGCGTTTCTACAGCACCGAACCTACTCGACCGTGACCCTCGAAGTGACGCCCGCCGAGGCGGAGTTGCTCGAAGCGTATCGCCCGGTCGTGCGGACAGGTTTCTCGTTGGCATTGCGTCCTCGCGGCGAGCTCGAGCAGGTGAAGACGCCCACCTTTCAAGTGACCCAAGCCAGGAAGCCGTGACGTGAGCCGACTCCAGGTGATGGTGCACGGCTTTGGCGAGGGCGAGAACACCGTGTTTCCGCTCAAGCAGGACGCCACACGGATCGGCCGTGACGCCGGCAACGAGATCGTGCTGCCCAGTCCGTTCGTCTCTCGGCTGCATGCCTCGCTGATTCGCAAAGACGGCGGGTTGTGGGTAAGGGCCGAAGGCTTGAATCCGACGCTCGTGAACAATCGCGAGCTGGCGCGATCGGAATCCGTGGAGGTACGTCCAGGCGACACGCTCCTGGTCCAGGGATTTGCCTTGACCATTCAGCGCGCCGACGAAGTGCTGGCGCCGACCGATACCGAAGTGCGGGCCCGATTCGCCGGCTTCGTGACGCGGTTGCACGAGTCGGTGATCAATCGACTCGACCCGCGCGTGCATCGGCTCGAAAGCATCCGCTCTGATGAAGGCCGCGACGCGGCGCTCGGTGTTCTCCAAACCGAGATGGAGAACCTCGCGCCGGAGCTGGACGCCGAAGTCATTGCGTACGCCACGCGTGAGGCGCTGCGTACGACGCTGCTGTTGTCGTTACTCGGACAAGCCGGCGAAGCCAATGTCGTGAGTGGCTTCGGCGACGACGAGTGGCACGTGACTCAGGAGCAGGCACGCTTCTGGTTGACGGGACGGATCTCGGCGACTTTGGGACTGCGCACCACCGACGCGAGTCAGGCAAAGGATGGCTTGCGCAAGCTTCGAGAAGGATTTGACGAGGCCTATGCGACGTGGCGCGGGCACATCACTCCCGATCTCGGTCGCCATCTCGCCTTGTGGCTCCTGCAAAAAGACGTCTGCGATCTGATCTTCGGGCTCGGCCCTCTCACCGACCTCGTCCGCATGCCGGACGTGACCGAGATCATGATGGTTTCCAAGGATCAGATTTACATCGAGCAGAATGGCGTTCTCGAGGAGACCGGGCGCACGTTCGTCAGCGATCGCGTCGGCGAGCAGATTCTCGAGCGGATTCTCGGCCCGGTGAATCGGCGCGTCGACCGCAGCTCGCCGATGGTCGATGCCCGCCTGCCAGATGGCTCTCGGGTGAATGCCGTGATCCCTCCGTTGGCGGTCAAGGGTCCGTGCATCACGATTCGACGGTTCTCACGAGACCCGCTGACGATCGACGACCTCGTCGGCTTCGGCGCGCTCTCCGCGCAAGTGGCGACCTTCCTGCGCGCCTGCGTCAAAGGCCGGAAGAACCTGGTCATCTCCGGCGGAACCGGATCGGGCAAGACGACGCTCCTCAATGCCTTGTCGGGCTGGATTCCTTCCGGAGAGCGCATCGTGACGATCGAGGACACGGCCGAGCTCCGGCTGCAACAGCGGCACGTCGTGACGCTCGAGGCTCGACCCGCCAACGTCGAGAACCGCGGCGAGGTGACGATTCGCGATCTGGTTCGCAACGCGCTTCGCATGCGTCCCGACCGCATCATCGTCGGCGAGTGCCGAGGCAAAGAGGCGCTCGACATGCTGCAGGCGATGAACACCGGCCATGAGGGGTCGATGACGACTGGTCACGCCAACGCACCGATCGACATGCTGCAACGCCTCGAGGTCATGGTGCTCGAGGCTGCCGATCTCCCGCTGGCGGCGGTCCGCCGCCAGATCGTGTCTGGCATCGACGTCGTCATTCAGCAGAGCCGATTGCGAAATGGAAAACGGTGCGTCGTATCGGTGACAGAGATCGTCGGTCTTGACGACCTCACGAAGGACGTCATTGCCGACGACATCTTCGTTCGGCGCGAGGGCGCCGGGCTCGCCTTCACCGGCTACCTTCCGACCTTCGCCGACGACCTGATTACCGCTGGCCATCTCGATCCGGCAGAAGTCTTCTGGAGCGCCTGATGCTGCGAACCATCGCCCTGCTGTGCTTCATTGCCGGCGCCCTCCTCCTGCTGCGAGGTCTTGTCGCGCTATTCTGGCCACGATTAGTCGCTCGCGTCGACCAGGCGGAGAAGCACTACGCCGATCGACTGAAAGACATGTTTCAACCGATGGCCATGGCGCGGCGCATTGCGCTAGCGCAATACATCGGCCCTGTGGTGCTGGCGTTGGCGACGCTACTGCTGACCCGCAACGCCGTCTTTGCGATCGCCATTCCCGTCGCCGTCTTTCTGGTGCCTGGATTCGTGTTCCAGCGCCTGCGGGCTCAACGACTCGAGAAGATCAATCTCCAGTTGCCGGACGCGCTGCGAGTGATGTCCGACTCAGCCAAGGCCGGGCTCAATCTGCCCGGGATGATCCGGATGGTCGCGTCGCAGGGCCCCAAGCCTGTGGCTGAAGAGTTTGGCCTCGTCGTTCACGCGATGGATCTCGGTGACTCGGTACCCGAAGCGTTGGCGCGCGTGGGCGCGAGACTCTCGTTGCCGAACTTCGACCTGATGGCGACGGCGATTGCCGTCAACCGCGACCGAGGCGGCGACATCGGTCATCTCTTTCGGCGCCTCGCCGAATCGATCGCCTCGCTGTCGGAGGTCGAGCAGCGAATCGATACTGAGACCGCGTCGGTTCGCATGTCCGCCAAGATCATGGTCGCCACGATCCCCGTATTCGGCGTGCTGCTCTTCGCGATGGACCCGGTGTCGATGTCCATGCTGTTCACGACGTGGCTCGGTGCCATGGTTCTCGTCGCCGTCGCGGTCCTGGCGACAACGGGCTACAAGATGATTCAGCGGTTGGCCAACCCGGAGATCTGACGTGGCCAACGAACTCCTCTTCCATCTCGCGGGTCTCGTCGCCGCCTTTGGCGCCGTCACGTTGGCGAGCCTCGCTGGCCTGAGACAGATCGTCGTTCTTGGTCTGTGGCCACTAGAGCCATCCGGTAGCCGCAACTATTTTCAGGAGCTCGCCGCCAGGCTCGGCGATCGCGCCGGCGAGCGCGGCTGGTTTGCCGGCCTCAGAGAATCAGCGGGCCCCGACTTGATTCGCGCGCGCATGGTCCATCGAACCGCCAGCGAGCTGGTCGGCGAGTCGATGGTCTACGCGCTGATTGGCGGCGTGGCCGGCTGGCTCGTCACGATTCTGGTAGGCGGCGCCGTCTGGAATGTCGTGCCCGGACTCGTCATGGCTGGCGTCGTATTCCAGATTCCTGGCTGGCGAGTGCGGACTGCGGCGCAGGAGCGTGTGAAGCGCGTGACTCGCCGCTTGCCCTATTCGCTCGAAGTGGTCGTCCTCGCAACCGAAGCCGGCGCGAGCCTGGAGGAAGCGCTGGCCATTCTCGTTCGAGAGGATGGTGATGAGCCACTGCACGAAGAGTTCGATCAGGTTCTCCGCGACATGCAGCTTGGCCTCACACGTCGCGAGGCGCTGCACGCGATGGCCGACCGCATCGGCACCGACGACATTCGATCGCTCGCGATGGCGATGGATGTGGCCGAGGACCTTGGGACGCCGGTTGGCGAAACGCTTCGAAAGCAGGCGGCTGCCGTGCAGAGCAATCGGCTTCGGCGTGCGGAGAAGCTGTCGCGAGAAGCGGCGCCGAAGATGGCGGTGCCCAACACGCTGATCATGGTGGCTAACGTCCTCCTGATCCTCGCCCCATTTCTTCCCAAGCTGTCTGCCTTCTGAGCCGCTTATGGCTGCCCCCTCTGTTCTGAAGATCGGCGTCGACAAGGGCCCGCGGTCCGGCGCCGAGGTCCGGCTGATGCCCGGACAGACCGTGACGATCGGCCGCCAGGCGGGGTGCGGTCTCGTACTCGACGGCGACGACTTCGTCGCGCCGCTGCATGCAGAGATCAATTGGCGGAACGGAGCGCCGATTCTCCGCAACCTCAGCTCGAACGGCACGCTCGTCAACGGCCGGCCTGTCAATGAACATCCGTTGGGAGTTGGCGACCGGATCGGCATTGGCCTGATGCACCTGGTGTCGGTTCGCGCCGTGGTTCCAACCAAGGACGCGGCGCCGGTTGCGGCGACGCCTTCGCCGCTCAATCGACCGGCGGGCCGAACGTCGGCGAAGCCCCGCGACCCGGCGGACGCGAGCTCGAAGCCGAAGAGCATCTTCAAGATGCCGTTGTGGCTCCGCGCTTATCTCGTGGCGATGGCCGCGGTGTTCGTGCTATTCGCCATCCAGAAATCTCGGACGCCCGCGCCTGTTGGTGTGCTGCAGGTTCAGCAACAGGAACGTCAATTCGCCGAGGCAAGGAAACTGCCGGACGCGGAAACCGAACGTGTCCTGCATCTGCTCGAGCTCGGGGCTGTCTACGAGCGCCGCGGCGATTCGCGGTCGGCCTACGAGTCGTATCGAGAGGCGCTGTCTGCCAGGCAACGCGTCGAGCCTCAATCGCCCGGCTTTCGCTATGCGGCCTTGCGGCTGGCGGAGCTTGGCCGCAAATAGCCGACGAGAGATCAACGATGCCCATTTCACGAGTCACCGCCATCGCCGTCCTGATCGTGGCTGCCCTGACCTTGTCCGCTGCCGCTCGAGAACAAAAGGCGTTGGTCAACGCCGACGTCATCGACATGGTGAAGAGCGGGCTGCCGGAAACGACCGTGATTCGTGCGCTGCAGGCTGGAGTCAGCGAATTCGACATTTCTCCAGCGGCGCTGATCGCGCTGCATGAGGCGGGCGTTCCGCAAAACGTGATGGACGCGATGATCGAGGCGACGTCTCGCAAGACGGCAAAGCCGGCTGGTGGGGCCACTCGTTCGAGCACACGAACGCCAAGCAGATCTCCCTCGTCGCGCGGACCAACCGTAAGCCTTATTCAGGGTGACAGTCGTCAACCGATTGCCGTTGAGCATACGCGGCTGTCACAGACCACAAAGAAGCCGGCGTCGCTCGCGTCACTGGCCACCGACGCGGCGGTGAACGAGGCGATGCGAGCGGGTGTGAGCGTGGCCAGGAGTTCAGCCGGCCGGGCCGGCGGTTCCGCGGCGGGTAAAGCCGCGAAAGTCATTTCGGGCCTCGTGGACCGTCCAGGCAGCAAGACCGTGACCTATGTGTGGATCTTGCAGAAGCCGACATCGCCAACCGAAATCGAGAGCGACTCGCCGGTGTTCGAGCTGGCGCTCAACAACACCACTGGAATCTCGGCGGCCGACTACAGCCCGGCGCTGATCGCGCTGACACCGACGCCGAACGGCTTCCGGCTGGTAGGCGCGACGGAAGGGAAGACGGGGGCAACAACTGGCACAGTGGTGGATTGGCCCGTCTACTCCGCGTTCGTCGAGGACAGGGTCGCCGCTGAAACGAGCCAGCCGGCCGCTGGCACCTGGCGTCTCGCGGCGACGACGGCCCTGTTGCCCGGCGAGTACGGCATTGTGCTGCGCCCGGTGAAGAAAGATCACCGGTTCGCAGGTGCGCAGGTCGCCAGAAACCAGGGCGAAGGGCTGGTCTTCAATTCGGTCTGGTCCTTCTCGCTGAAATAGTCACGGCGCCGTCCATGCACTCGCTTGCCGAACGGAGTCTTCGCTCGTTGATGGGACCCATCTTGTGGGCACTCGACGATCCATCGGTTTCGGAAATCATGATCAACGGCGCTCGAGACGTGCGCGTCGAGCGCGGCGGTCGGATCTCACGCACCGAAGCGCAGTTCGAATCCGAAGTCGACCTCCTCTCTCTGGCGACCAATCTCGCGCAGTACGTCGGCAAACGGATCACGCCAGACACGGCCCGGTTCGACGGCCGGCTTCCCGACGGCTCACGGGTGCACGTCGTGCTGCCGCCAGCGAGCCGTCAGGGTATCTGCATCGCCATCCGAAAGTTTCAGCAATCGCGGATGACGCTGGAAGCGCTCGTCTCGATGGGCTCATTGACCGCCGAAGCCTGTGAGTTCATTGGGTTGTGCGTCCGTGTCGAGAAGAACGTCGTCATTGCCGGCGGAACCGGCACTGGCAAAACCAGTCTGCTGAACGTCCTCTCGGGCCTCATTCAACCGGACCAGCGGATCATCGTGCTCGAAGACACGAGCGAGCTGGCACTTCGCCAGGAGCACGTCCTGTACTTCGAGACGAAGCCTCCGGATCGGCAAGGTCGTGGTGCCGTCTCCATTCGCGAACTGTTTCACTCATCGCTTCGCATGCGCCCCGATCGCATCGTCGTTGGCGAGTGCCGTGGCGGCGAGGCGCTCGATCTGATTCAGGCGATGACCTCGGGGCACGGCGGATCGATGACGACGCTTCATGCCAATTCGCCCAAGGATGCGTTGAGCCGGCTCGAGACGATGGCCTTGATGTCGGGCATCGAGATGCCGCTGGTTGCGCTCCGAAGTCAAGTGGCGTCGGCGATCGACGTGATCGTGCAGCTCACGCGCTTTCCCGATGGGTCGCGAAAAGTTGTGGAGATCGCCGAGGTGGACGGCCTGAACGATCAGGGACGGTACGAGGTCCGTAGCATCTATAGCCTGGTTGCGAGCGCCACCGACACTCCTGGCCAGGTACGCGGCCGACTCGAACCCACCGGCATCCGCTCGACCCTGGATGCGGACGTGATCGGGCACGGTTACGCCGCCGACATCCAACTCACCCGCGCACGCTTCCAGCCGTAACGGAATTCATCAACGCCGTCCGTCTTGTGTCTGAACGGCCGGCATGGGCGTGCCCAGGCATCGGCCACGACAACGCACAGTGATTCAAGACAAGGAGCAGGTGATGAAGCGACTGTTGTACTCGGCCCTCGTGGCCGCGATCGGTCTTGTTGCGCTCCCGGAGTTGGCGAGCGCGCAAGCAAAGCAGGGGGACAAGGAAGTCTCCATCTCCGGAAACATGTTTTCAATGCTGAGCGAGGGCTCGAAGCTGACCACTGGTCAGTTCATCTTTGGTGTCGGCTACTTCATGACCGACCGTCTGCAGATCGCGGTCAATCCAATCTTGCAGCTGTCGGCTGGGTCCTTGTCAGCCGGCGCCTTTGGCGGCTCGGGAAGCAGCATCAACGCCGATCTGGGCCTGTCAACAAAGCTCGTCAACTACTTCGGCGGCTCATCGAGCAAGGTCAAGCCGTACCTCGGCGCGAACTTCGTCGTCGAGAGCTTGAAGGATGCCGCTGAACGATCCTTCACGGCGGCGGTGTTCGGCGTGAAGAACTATCTGACGGAGAACGCCGCGCTCGATGTCAATGGGTCGTTTGGCTTCAACACCAAACACCCCGGTGACTTTCAGCTGTTGCAGGTCGCCGTCGGCATCGCCTACATCTTCTGAGAGGGGACGCGGGCCAGCGCCATGCGTGTACAGCAAAGGCACGTGATTGCCGTTCTGCCGTGGCTGATCGCGCTGGCCACCTCTCCGCTCGATGCCCGGCCATCTATTTACGCCGCCACTGAGTTCCAGGCGGCCGTTGGTCGCGTCAGCGATCTGGCCTTCTCCAATGACGGGCGGCTGATCGCGGTTGCCGGCGCACGCGGGTACGGAGTTTGGGACGCGCAGACTGGCAACTCGATCAGAAAGGCTGAAGCTGCCTCGCGGCCGTACTCGGCGGTCGCGATCGGCCGGGACGGGATCTATCTCGCCCTGGGCGATACCGGCGGCAACGTCGTCGCGATCGACTTGCGCAGCGGCGCGAGCCGATCGGTCGCGTCTCACTCCCGTGCGATTTCCGCGGTGGCCTTCTCGGCTGACGGACGGATTGGCGCCAGCGGTGATGTCAACGGCGACATCCTCGTCTGGGACCCGGATCAGGGACCGCTCGCACCGTTGCGCGACGGAGGCCATCGCGGAGAGATCGTGGCGTTGGGCTTTGTCCCCGACGGCGGCCTCGTCTCGGTGAGCAAGGACTTGCGAGTTGTCGCGTGGGACGTCTCCGGCAAACGTCCGGTGCGCCGGACGACGCTGCAGACGGAGGTGGCGGGACGAACCGTCGTTCTGTCTTCGGCGGCGATCGATCTCGAGGCCACCAAACTCGTTGTCGCCGCACAAGCGGTGAGCGAGCCGCGCGGCGGCATGCTCACCGATCGTCCCGGTCCAGCTCGCCCAGGCGATCTCCGAAGAGACAACCTGTTGCTGAGTTATGTAGTCGGCACGGGCATCTCGCCCGACCCGATTCGAACGGGTGAGTACAAGCCGAATCAGGTTGCGCTCTCGCCGGCGGGATGCTTTGCGTTCTTCACGTCCGAGTTTCGCGACACGGCGCGGCTGCATGTATGGGGACTGCTCGATCAGGGCGATGACCTGATTCGAGAAGACCTCGGTGGCAAAGCCGTGGCTGTGGCTCTCGAACCAGCAGGACGCCTGGCCGCCGTGGCGGCGGAAGACGGACGCGTCAAAACCTGGCGCGTGTCCGGCGCCACTACGACCGACTGCACGACCTACCGGCAGAAGCCAACGACCACGGCCGCTGCGCCAACACCGACTGTCGTGGCTGGGCCTGAAAGCGAGCCGCTCATTCAAGGATCACCAGGTCTTCGACTCGCGGTGATGAAGTTCGAATCAACGGGTCTCGATCCAACGCTCGGCGACGGCGTTGCCGAGATGGTCGCGGGCCAACTGTCCAACAACCGAACGATCACCGTCGTCGAACGCGCGGCGATCGATGCCGTGCTTCGCGAGCTCGAGATCCAGCGGAGCGGACTCACGACCGCCGATGCCGTGCGCATCGGACGCGGCTTGAACGCGCGCAAAGTGATGCTCGGCAGCATCCGGCGGTTTGGCGAGGACACGTACGTGATCCTCTCGCGGCTCGTCGATGTGGAAACACAGCAGATGGAGGGATCGCGGGAAGTCACTTGCCAACATTGCAAGGAACAAGACCTGCCGAAGGCAGTCGAGGCCTTGCGTCGCATGCTCGTGCGCTGAGCTGCGATCGAGCGCAAGAGAACGAAGCAACGACTCAGAGTGGAGAAGAAGTCATGCCGACACTGCATGTTGCCGATCGACGAAGCATTTGGATTGCGTTGGCGCTGTTTCTGGCGAGCTGCGGAGGCGGCAGCGGCGGTGGGAACGGGAATCCGGTGACAGGGCCAACGCCCCCGGTCAGTCAGCCCCCGCCAGTCAGTCAACCGCCGGTTTCCCAGGGTCCTCAAACGCCGACCGTACCGTCAACGACCAACGGCCGCTGCAATGACGTCCAGGGCACGGTGACGGTGACATCGCGAAACGTGACCTTCAGCGTGTGGGACGACGCCACGATTGATGGGGACATCATTTCCCTGATCGTCAACGGCACGACGATGCTGAGCCAGTCCACCCTCGCGGGGCCCACTGCCAAGAGGAATGTCAACGTCGCGTTGCCTAACGACGGGTACAACTACATCGTTCTCTACGCGCACAACGAAGGCAGCATCCCGCCCAATACGGCCGCTCTATCGGTTTACGACGGACGGACGACGCAGGACTTGGTCGTCTCGGCGAACCTGTCGGCCAATGGCGCCTACAACGTCATCGTCGGATTCGCGCCACCTGCTCCTGCGCGAGCGCCATGTCCAGGGGGTCCTGGGTCAATCACCCCGCCGCCGTCGAGCGGCAACGTGTCGATGCGCTTCACGCTCAGCGACGGCTGCAACGACGGTCGAGGCCTGCACGCCCGGTTCTTCGACGTCAACAATCGGCTGCAATGGCCGCCGGACACGACGAAGGTGTATGTGGCGGCCTCCGGGAGCAGCATCGATGTGACCCTGTCGGTGGAACCGGACGGAAAGGTCTGCTATGGCGCGCAGTCGGATCCACCGGACACGCGCTATTGGGGTGTTGGCATCAACAACACGCAGTCGTGCACGGATTGTTGTTACACCGCCGCCAACACGAGTGTGAGCCGGAATCTGGTGTGTCAGTCGTGAGGCGTGAGTTTCGCCGGGCACAGCGGTGAAGCTCGAGAATCACTTTGACAGATCGGTATCTCGAGTGTTGAAAATATCGCCACTACGACAACGGAGGGCGAATGGAGCGACTGCATAGAATCTCTCTTCTCATAACGTTCGCGCTGTTGCTGTCACCGCCTGAGACATATGCACAGGTGCCATCGTCGGTTGATCCGATTCCGGGTTGTCAGGACCTGACGCTGTCAGTCGATGCCAACGAGCTCGCCAGATTTGCCGCGCGAGGTGAGTGGGTTGAGCTTCAGCGTGCGGTGCAAGCGCTCCTGGGTGAAACAAAAGTCAGTTCAACAAAAGTCGGTGCATCGAACGGCAACTTACCACCGCCGCCGATCGGCAAGACTCTGAAGGAATGTCTGGGGCCGCTGGACAAACGGGTCATTTTTGTCTTTGCCGCCAAGAATGCTCTCAACGATCGAACCCTTTACTCAGTCATCTATCCGACCGATCAACCGTTCGAGGAGCTCTTACCGGGCCTTTCGGGGCGCGACGCCAACGCTCCACAGCTTTATGAGGTCTTCGTGGTCGATCGGCCTGGCGCGAAGTTGCAGAGCGTCTACACGGCAACCCGACAGGACAACCCGCTTACCGGCCAAGCGATTAGCGCGGTCTCTGCGAATGTCAGCACTGTGTTGACGGGCGTCGGAGCACTCACCCGCGGCATTGGTTCCACTGGAATCTTGTCGATGACGAATAAGTTAGATGTGGACACGACCCTCATGGGTCAGCTCGTTGGGACGGCTAGCCCCGAATTCCAAGCGTTCATGAAGACCGTCGATCCTCAGTCGAAAGATCAGCCGCCACGGCAGACACTACCGTTCGATCCTTCTCAACCTGTACCGAGGCAGCAGGTCGGGCCGGCTGCCTACGCTTCAGTGGCACAGGTCCGGCTTTCCATTCCGCGTGCGAAAGTCGATGTAGTGCGACGCGCCAACGTGCCAAAGGTGCTCAAGGACCTCGAGGCGGAGGTCGACACGCTCGTCGCCGACATCCGCGTGCGCGAGGCGCTCAATCAACCGATCGCGAGCGCGTTTGCATCGAAGCTCAAGGATCTGGTCACCCTTGGGGTCAACGCCTGTGAAGCCGAGGAGAAGAATCGGGCCGAGCCCTTCGTGAAACTCGCCAAGCCGAGTCCCATGGCATTCGCCGTGCTCCGCGATCAACTCCAGCCCGCCGTCGTCGACTGCCGTCCCTACATCGCCCAGAAGGTGGCGGATGAATTCTCCAAGCTTTCGGAAGAGCAACGGAAGGTCGCAGAAAGCACGTATGTGAGAGTTCGCAATTACGTTGCCGATCTCGCGCCTTTCAAGATCGACCAGAAGGTGACTGTGATCAACGAACCCAAGGAGCGCGTTGCCTTAGGGGCAATGACCGGCTTCGTCGTCGGGGGATCGAAGAAGACGCGCGTGAAAGCGGATGGCGGCAAAATTGTGAGCGACCCTCTGCCTCGCGTCTTGACGGCGGTCGGTGTTCACGTGTCGACGCCGTATCAGCCCAGCCTCCAGGACACCATGAAGGGACTTGCCTTCTTCGTTGGTGTGGCGCTGACGCCAAATATCGGGATTGCCGCGGGCGGATCGTGGCGCTTCGTAAAGGGTCTTTCCTTGACCGTCGGGGGCGCGTTGCTGGCGGTGCCGACGGGCGAACTCGATGCCGAAGCGCCGAAAAAGGGCCAACCGTTCGCAACAACGGGTTTCGGTGTGGGCTTTGTGGGATTGACGTTCAACGTGAAATGACAGCGCGGCGGAAATACGCCACTTTTGGTCCGTCTTCTTGCCGGGTCCCGTTCGGGACCGGTCGTTCCGGGGGGAACCTCGGAGGGCCGGCGCGAAGCTGGAACCGTTCCGGCCCTCACTTCGGACGGGACCCATTGACGTTGTGTGACGGTCTGACACAGCGTTTCGCTCTTGAGCTGTGCCGCCTGCTCGCCGATAATCGCGCGACCTGTCGCGAGATTCCAGTCTCCGGCAGACGGCACCTGTGCCGCCTGACCTTTATTCTCAGCACGCCGACGTCATTGAAGCCGCGCTGGCTTATGCTCGACGCGCCCATCGATTGAGCGTCGATGCCGGCGATGAGTTTGCGTCGTGGGCACGACTCAAGCTTCTCGACCACGATTGCGCCATACTCCAAAAGTTTGAAGGGCGCAGCTCGCTGCGCACATTTCTGATCACCGTCGTCCAGCGACTGTTCCTGGACTGGCGGAATGCCGAGTGGGGGAAATGGCGTCCCACCGCCGACGCACGGAGAGTTGGAAACGTCGCGATCGAGCTCGAGCGCCTCATCACGCGCGATCAGATGTCGTTCGGCGAGGCCGTCGAGATGCTCGTGTCGCGCGGCATCGCGGACTCCCGAGATGAATGCGAACAGGTCTGGGCTGAGCTGCCTCAGCGGCCGAGCCGACGAATGACCGACGACACCGCTCTGGCCAACGTTGCCGCTCCTGGCCTCGCGAGTGACGATGTGACCGCAGCCGAGCGGCGCAAGCGAGGGCAATCGGCTAGCGCCGCTTTAGCGGACGCGTTGGCGGCTCTCCCGGCTCAGGACCAATTGATCGTCAGGCTTCGCTTCCACGACAGGTTCACCGTGGCTCGGATCGCCGAACTGGTCGGCGAGGATCAGAAAGCGCTCTACCGACGATTCGAACGCCTGCTTGGCGGGATTCGCTCGTCCATGACGGCGCGCGGCGTCTCCGCCTCGGATGTCGCCGACCTATTGGCGCACCCCGCCGGCGAACTGCAACCGATATTCGAGGGTCTCGTGGAAGATTCTGGAACGCGTCCGTCTACGAAGGCAAGCGCCGGGGGGGAGCATGTCTAGCGCACCCAGGTCCGGGCGCGGTCTCGATCCCGAAACGTTGGCGGCCTATGTGGATGGTCGTCTCCCCCCGGAAGAGCGTGCGAAAGTCGAGGCCGAGCTCGCAGCGGACCCTGAATCGTATGAATGGCTCGTGCAGACCTTGAGGGCGGAACAGCAGATCGAGGTGCCAAAGGTGCCAGAGGTGCCAAGGGTGTCCGCCTCCGCGGCCCAAGGCCGCTTCGGCGAGACCTCGCCGGAGCTCGCTGAAGAACTACGCACGAGCGAAGGCGGGCCGAGGGTGCTGCCGTTTGGGCGCCGCGCGGTCATTGGCACTGTCGGTTCCGTGCTCGCGGCCGCGGCTGCCCTCGTACTCGTCGTGCGGTTGCAGCCGATGTGGTGGCAGTCGATGTGGGGACCGGCTGTCGATCCGCGTTTCGAGAAGCTCGTGGCAGCGGTTGGAGAGGAGCGCTACTTCGAAGGTCGGCTGACCGGAGGATTCAAGTACGGCCCGCTGCGGTCAGTGACGCGCGGCCCGGGAGATCTGTCGGATCAGAACCTGGCGTTGCTTGCGACGGCAGGGG
>JBOGIV010000231.1:0-5000 GCA_050747925.1 Vicinamibacterales bacterium | reverse complement strand
TCTTTCCGTACCCAGCTGAACAGCAAGCATCCTGCGTCCGCCCGACTGGGAGGCTCGAACGAGTTCAGTGAACACCTTGGCGGCCAAGTCAACGCTGGCAGGACAATGGCGTCCAGATTGCGGATTTTCTGAGCAAGGCGAATCCGAACTGGCCGAGAGCCACGCTCGTTGACATGATGAAGATGCATCTGTCCACGACAACCAACGAGGTCGTGGCGAGATTAAACAAGAACTGGGACGCGGACGTCCGCGCCTACGACGCGGTCTACGACCACATCCTGAAGATGTCGGACGCCCTGGCCGATGGGATCGTGCAACAGTTTGCTGACAAGTTCGCGATGTGAAATGACACAGCGACAGCGGCGGCGGTAACGAGAAGAATCGATGAAGACGCCGCCGTATGCACGTTTCGCCAAGCTGTACACCGAGAAGACACCCTGTCCGAAGCGCTGACTGTCAGGTGAAGTCTTGGCTTTCACACGAAAAACAACCGGGAATGGTTCTGCGAACCTCCATTCCCGGTTCAAGTCTGCCCTTCGACTCCGCTCAGGGCATGTCGGGCGACGACCCGACAGACTCGCACTGACGATTTGTCTAGAGTGTGGCGACTGGATCCACAACCGTGGTATTGGTCAATGACTCCAATTGGTGATTCTGCGCGCGCCCAAGATCGGCCACTCTCCATGCGTACATCTCGTCAGAGTCGTTCGGAGGCTCCATGACTAGCTCGCCGACACCTGGCTCAGCCCTCTCGCCGTCGATCAACGTACTCGTCTTCGCGGCCTCCCTGCGAACGGAATCCCTGAATCGCCAGCTCGCGGTGCTCTCGGCGCGCGTCGCTGAGGCGAACGGCGCCACGGTCGATCTGGCGTCGATGCACGACTTTGACGTGCCGAACTACAACGGAGATGTCGAGCGAGCAGAGGACATGCCGGCAGGCGCACAGGAGCTTCGCCGGCGCATGCTGCAGAACGACGCGTTCATCATTGCGTCACCTGAGTACAACGGCTCGGTACCCGGCGTGCTCAAGAACCTGGTGGATTGGACGTCGCGGTTCCGGCCGCAGCCGTTCGATGGCCGCCATGGCTTGCTCCTGTCAGCGTCGCCATCGCTGGCCGGTGGCAATCGTGGACTCTGGGCCTTGCGCATCCCGCTCGAGCACCTTGGTTCGCGCATTTTCCCCGACATGTTTTCGTTGTCCATGGCGCACAAGGCGTTGGTTGGCAACGACCTCGCCGACCAGGGGCTGCGGGCTCGCTTCGACAAGACGATTCAAGCGTTCTTGTCACTCGCTGAGGCCGCACGGCATTACCCCTGTATCAAGAAGGCCTGGGTCGAATTCCTCGGCGAGCCGCCCGGTGCGGGAGTAGACCGCGTCGACGCGGCGTGAGTTGATGGGAGCGAAGTGGGCTGCGTGACGCCGGCAATGCCAGACTGTCCATAGCAAACCGGATGTGTCAATCGATTCGCGTATCGAGCCTTTGAGGGGGCGCAGCGACCCGTTGGGATCGGTGACGCTCGCGTAAACTACGCCTCGAACGCGCAGAAGTACACAACGGAAATTCCGTGCGCGTCTCGCCCACGACAGCATGAATACCTCAGGCCGAATCGCGGTGGTCCACAGGCGCACGGTCATTGAGTCATGGGTTGCTGGATCGGTGAGTTTCGGCGACGCATCACTTTCGAACTGAAGGTGGGCCTTGCTGCCGTCGACAACAGCTTCGTAGCTCTGGTTGGCCGGAAAGGCTGTGGTCGGCTCGACGACCTTGTCTGATGAGGATGCGCTCCCATCGAGCGACTCCCACGCCCATCGAGCGTAGAACCCGATGTCCGTCGCGCCGAACCTTCTCAACGTCGCCGCCACCAACGCGCGTCTCTCGACATTGTCCGTCCGAATCATGACGACGAACCGAGCACGTCCTCCACGTGACGTTGGAGATGTTTCACTCTTCGACGACTGGCGTATTCCGAGTCATCGTCCGTTGAACGGGGGCCAGAAATCCGTGCTCGGATCCGTCCGGATCCAGGCGGTGCATTGCTGTCTCTTCGTGCAGGATGTCGATCTGCTCCGGATCGACACCCGATTGAAGCAGGGTTTTGATCGCGGTTCGGGCTTGAGTCGGGTCGGCGATCGTGCCAACGACACAGTTTGTTGGATAGGAAATGAAGTCGCGCTGGCGATGAATGGGTGTTGATTCGGAGCCTCCACGTGTGGCGTAGTCGCTTCTCCTTGAGACTTGTGCACGTGCCGGGCGCTCACAGCCGCACGCGTCGCAGCAGCTGAGCATTGAGGGCGACGATGATGGTGCTCAGCGACATCAGCACCGCGCCGACGGCTGCGGGCATCACGAAACCCCATCGCGCCAACACGCCGGCCGCGAGCGGAATCGCAACGATGTTGTAGCCGGCCGCCCACCACAGGTTCTGGATCATCTTGCGATACGTGGCTTTGCTGAGCGCGATGATCCGGGGCACGTCGCGCGGGTCGCTACGCACGAGCACCACGTCACCGGCTTCCACGGCGACATCGGTCCCCGCGCCGATGGCGATGCCCACGTCCGCCGTCACAAGGGCGGGCGCGTCGTTCACGCCGTCGCCGACCATCGCGACACGCTTGCCTTGTTGCTGGACTTCTCTGACCTTCGATGCCTTCTGGTCGGGTAACACTTCCGCGAACACCACATCGATGCCGAGGTCCGTGGCGACGGCGTCTGCAACCGCGCGCGCGTCGCCGGTCATCATGATCACTTCGATTCCCTGCGCGTGTAGGCGCTGCACGGCCTCGCGTGACTCTTCGCGAACCGCGTCCGCCACGGCAAAGACGGCAACTGCAGCGGAGCGCTCGAGCATGGCGATCGCCGCCTGCCCTCGCGCGGCGGCGCGGTCGATGGCCTCTTGCAGCGTTGGATCGGTCTGCGTGTTGAGCTGGCGGAGAAGCGCCGGACCGCCGAGCCGTAGCTCGCTTCCACGAACGACGGCTTGCACGCCCTGCCCAGGAATTGCTTGAAAATGGTCGGCGGCCGGAACGGACAGCTGGCGTTCTTCGGCGCTCTTGACGATGCCTCGAGCGATCGTGTGTTCCGATTCGTATTCAATCGCGGCGGCCAGCGTCAGAGCGTCGTCTGCTGTGAGGCCTTCGCGGGTCGTGATCTCTACGACGCGAAACTCCCCGCGCGTGAGCGTGCCGGTCTTGTCGAAGAAGACGGCCGTCACGGTGCGCGCGTCTTCGAGCCCACGGCGGTCTCGGATCAGCAGGCCATTGCGTGCGCCTAATGTCGTCGAAATCGCGACGACCAGTGGAATGGCGAGCCCGAGCGCGTGCGGGCAGGCGATGACCAGGACGGTGACGACCCGTTCGATCACAAACGCTGCGTGCGCGCCAGCCAGCGTCCACGCGGCCAGCGTCAGGATTGCGGCGACGATCGCGACGATGGTGAGCAGGAATGCCGCTCGATCGGCGAGCGCCTGCGCGCGTGAGCGCGAGCTCTGAGCGTGGGCGACCAGGCGCATGATGCCGGCCAGTGCGGTCGTGTCGCCGCTGCCGGTGACTTCGACGCGCAGCGATCCCGACCCGTTCACGGTGCCGGCGATCACCTTTTCGCCCGGGACCTTCCGGACGGGTCGCGACTCGCCGGTGATCATCGACTCGTTCATCTCGCTCGATCCTTCGCGCACGAGGCCATCCGCTGGTATGCCGGCTCCAGGACGAACAAGAATGACGTCTCCAATCCGGAGATCGGTCACGGCAACTGTTTCGAGGCGATCGCCAACGACGCGCTCGGCGGTGTCGGGAAGGAGCTTGGCGAGCTCGTTCAGCGCGCCTTGAGCCTGAGAGATCGAGCGCATCTCGATCCAATGACCGAGCACCATGATCGTGACCAGCGTCGCCAACTCCCACCAGAGATCCGAGCCGGGGAAGCCGAGCGTGACCGCCAGACTGAAGACGAATGCGACACAGATCGCCAGTGAGATGAGCGTCATCATCCCGGGCAATCGATCGCGGATCTCGCTGATGGCGCCTCTGATGAACACCGAGCCGCCATAAACGAAGACGAGCGCCCCGAAAATCGCAGGGATCCAGCGCGATGCGGCAGGACCGCCGGGCGCGCGGTAGCTGAACCAGTGCTGGATCATCGGCGCCCAAACCGTCGTCGGGACAGAGAGCAACAGCGTCCCCCAGAACTTCTGGCGAAACATCTCGACGGAATGGCCGGCGTGCTTGTCGTGACCGGCGGCGCCATCGTGAGCGTCATGCGCCCCGTGCATCGTGTGAGTGGGCGCCGCCGACTCGTGGGTCGTGGGATTCAGGTGATGGGCGTGTTCGGGATGTGAGTCTGGAGAACCGAGATGCTGGTCGTGTTCGGGGGTATGTTGAAATCCCGCTCCAGGCGCTTCAGAGTGTCCGGGGCGCGGTCTTACATGCGAGTGGTGAGTGGATCCGTGCGCATCACCAGGATCTGGGCGGCGATCGGTCGGCATCTGTTATCCTCAAATTGTCGGGCCAATGGCGAGGGAGGTCAGCTCGACTCCCGAGTCGGAACGCTACGACCAAGTGGTCAGCTTGCTCGCTTCCCTGAGCCACACCACGGCGCAGGCAACGTGCAGAATAGCCAATCTCCAGGGCTCATTTCACGGTCCCAAAGGCGCGTTGAAGAAACGGCACATACACTACGACGACCTGAAGGCCACTGACACGCCGATTGCCGTTCACAACCAGCGATTCGTAAATAGATGGGCAAAAGGCGCTGCGCTCGCAAATCCCCCGGACCCTCGACAAAGCCGCCAGGGAGCGAGGCGTCGCTCAACGATTGAAAGCCGCCGAGCGGGATCATGAAGAGCACTATGGCAAACAGAGGCGCTGAACGGAGAGAACCGGTCACTCGTGGCACCGGAAACGTGTTCGCTGACCTTGGGTTTCCCGACGCCGCCGACCGTCAGGCGAAGCTGCGCCTGGCCTATGCCCTGAATCAGGTGATTGAAGCGCGCAAGGCTCTCTCAGT